>JAKSDB010000329.1 GCA_022360415.1 Chlorobiales bacterium | reverse complement strand
TGTTGCCCGGAACACCATTGGCACCCCTTCACGTTTCCTGAAAGAAGGAATGCTCGTCGATATTGTCTTTGCGGACGACGGCTCAATCCTCGATGCTGAACTGCCTATATTTGTTGAACTCGAGGTCACTGAAACAAACCCCGCAACAAAAGATGACAGGGCGACAAGCGGAACAAAGCCTGCCACCCTTGAAACCGGCGCAGAAGCCAATGTACCCATGTTTATCCAGACCGGCAGTGTTATCCGCGTCGATACGCGCAGCGGGGAATACATGGAAAGAATAAAAAAATAGCCGCGCCAAACCTAAAGCAAGAAATTATGAACCTCAAGGAAATACAGCAGCTTATCGATATGATCAACAAATCGGATCTCGATGAGGCTACAATCGAAGAAGGCGATTTTAAAATCACGCTGAAAAGGTCTTCGCCTCTCTCTGTATCTCAAAACAACCAGCAACCTTCACAGCATCCAGTTTCTGCACAGCCTCCTGCCGCACCTCCCCGGGAAGAAAACACCGAACCGTCAGCACCGGCCAATGAAGGATTGAAGGAAATCCGCTCCCCTATCGTCGGGACCTTTTACAGATCTCCTTCCCCGGATGCGGATCCTTATGCCAACGTCCATGATCGCATAGAAGCCGGGCAGGTTATCTGCATCATCGAGGCAATGAAGCTCATGAACGAAATCGAGTCTGATGTTAATGGCTCCATAGTCGAAATCCTGGTTGAAAACGGTCAGCCTGTGGAATATGACCAGGTGTTGTTTTTAGTCAAACCATAATACAACCCAAGTTGAGTGCTTCAAGTTGCCCTGAAAATAGTGACAAGAGATGAGAGAAGTCAAAATTCAAAAGGTAAAAGTCAAAAAAGAAGAAAGCGATGAATTTCGCCATTATTCATTAGTAAATATTCCTTAGTCATTTTCATCCTGGCTTCTTGCTTCTGTATTCTCCTGTTACGGGACGCTTGAACAACCACTCAATTCAGGTATAAATAAAACAGAACGTTGTTTAAAAAAATACTTATTGCAAACCGCGGTGAAATCGCGTTACGCGTCATGCAGACCTGTCGCGAACTGGGGATCAGTACCGTCGGGGTATACTCCACAGCAGACAGAGATTCGCTTCATGTAAGGTATGCAGACGAGGCTGTCTGTATCGGCCCCCCGCTGGGCAAAGAAAGCTACCTGAATATACCACGTATTCTGGCTGCGGCGGAAATCACCAATGCCGATGCAATTCATCCCGGCTACGGGTTCCTTGCTGAAAACTCGGATTTCGCTGAAGTATGCAGCTCATCCGGAATCAAATTCATCGGTCCCCAGGCTGAAATGATCCGTAAAATGGGTGACAAAAACACAGCAAGAGAAACGGTTGTGGCTGCTGGTGTTCCGGTTGTGCCCGGCAGCAACGGGCTCATTTCAAATGCACAGGAGGCGCAGGACATAGCAGAAGAAATCGGTTACCCTGTCATTATCAAGCCCACGGCGGGCGGTGGCGGTAAGGGCATGAGAGTCGTCAGTGAAGCTTCCCAGCTTGAACTGTCACTTGCGACCGCCCAGAACGAAGCACAACAGGCATTCGGCAACAGTGGTGTCTATATTGAAAAGTTCATCGAAAACCCGCGCCACGTCGAGATACAGGTGCTTGCCGATCAGCACGGTAATACCCTGCACCTGGGCGAACGTGACTGCACCATACAGCGGCGCCATCAGAAACTTGTCGAGGAGACTCCTTCACCGGCTGTCGATGAAGAGCTTCGGACAAGAATGGGAAGTGCTGCCGTAGCTGCAGCGGCATCTATTAATTATGAAGGTGCGGGCACTGTCGAGTTCCTTCTGGACGGCAACAGGAACTTCTATTTTATGGAAATGAATACCCGCATTCAGGTTGAGCATCCGGTTACCGAAGAACGTTACGATGTCGATCTGGTAAAGGAACAGATTCTTGTTGCAGCTGGTGAAAGCATTGCAGGCCGAACCTTTACGCCCAACGGACACTCTATCGAGTGCCGGATCAACGCTGAAGACCCGAAACAGGGCTTTCGCCCCTCACCGGGAGAACTGCAAGTGTTCCATACCCCCGGTGGTTATAGCGTACGTGTTGATTCCCACGGTTATGCAAGCTACAGGGTTCCCCCGAACTATGACTCGCTGATTGCAAAGCTCATTGTGCATGCGGACACAAGGGAAGAGGCAATTGAAAGAATGCTGCGTGCTCTGGATGAATTCATTGTCGTCGGGATCAAAACAACGATCCCGTTCCATAAACAGCTTCTTCTGACCGAAGCTTTCAGAAGTGGAGAGTTCGATACCGGATTTCTGGACAATTCCGGGTTTACGGTTTCTTAAAATGACCCGCTGTGTCTTCCTCTTGTGAGGTAACGAAAATATAGGTCCTATAGGTCTTATGAGTTATAGGACCTATAAAAAAAGAGAGACGGTTTCTGACCGTCTCTCTTTTTTACAAGAAAGCATTATCCTAAACTGATCAGTCTACTCGGCATCCTCCTCTACCGAATCTACCGCCTCAATTTCTTCAGCCTGAGAAGCAGCGTCGCTCTCTTCACCGTTTTCAGGAAACTCGAGCGTAAGCTTGCGATACTTTTTCAGGCCGGTACCGGCCGGAATCAGTTTGCCGACGATGACGTTTTCCTTCAAACCTGCAAGATTATCGACCTTGCCTGCCACTGCCGCGTCAGTAAGCACCTTGGTGGTTTCCTGGAACGATGCAGCGGAAATAACGCTTTCAGTCTGCAGTGCCGCGCTTGTAATGCCAAGCAGAACAGGGTGAGAGGTCGCCTGCAGTGCCGGCTCGATCACGATAAGCTTTTTGCTGTTTCTGCGGAGCTCCCTGTTGAGCTTGGTTATGTCGCGTATCTTGTACAGCTGCCCTTCCTGTATCCTCGGAGGAGCATCGCCTTTGTCTGTCACACGGACTTTCTCGGCAATATCTCTGTTTGCCTCGATAAATACTGTCCTGTCAATAAGATCGCCTGGCAGCAATTCAGTGTCTCCAGGTTCTTCAACCCTTACTTTCTGGAGCATCTGGCGAACGATAACCTCAAGGTGCTTGTCGTTGATCTCGACACCAGCGTTGATCTGGTACACCTTCTGAATTTCATTTACCAGATACTGCTGCACGGCATTTGGCCCCTGAATCCGAAGGATATCCTGCGGAGATATGGCTCCGTCGGTAAGAGGCTCGCCGGCACCGACCTCATCGCCTTCATTGGCAAGCACATGCTTACCAACCTGGACGTAGTAATTTTTTTCTTCCCCGAACTCGTTTTTCACCTTGATTTCCTTGCTACTCCTGCGTTGGGGGCCAAAACTGACGTAACCGTCTATTTCGGAGACAATTGCCGGATCGGACGGAATACGTGCCTCGAACAGTTCGGTAACTTTCGGAAGTCCTGCCGTAATGTCACCTCCAACGCGGTCGAGGTTTCTGGGGACCTTGGCGAGCATGTCCCCGACTGTTACCTTCCTGCCGTCCTCGACAAAGAGGTTCGACTTGATGGGTACAGGATAGGTTTTCAGGGTTTCCCCTTCATCGTTGACAATCAGGATTCTCGGCTCTCTTGTTTCGGAAGCCCGCAGCTTTGTGCGCCAGTTGATAATCACATGCTGTACGTAACCGGTCTGAGGGTCCACCTCTTCTTTGTAGGTTACGCCTTTTTCGATATCGACGAACTTCACCAATCCCTCGATCTCGGCAATAATCTGCGTACTGTTTGGTTCACTGCTGAAGAGCACATCATCTTTTTTGACCAGATCACCGTTTTTGCAGGAAAGATGTGCCCCATGCGGTACTTCATACCGCTTCAGCACTTTGCCGGAATCAGGGTCCACAATGTTGACTTTACCGTTTTTCTGGATAACCAGAATCTGCGTTTCAGGCATACCGTCTTCATTGATGGTTTCCTGCTCGACACTCCGAATACTTTCAAAATCAACCTGGCCCTCACAGGAAGACTTCGTCTCGGTTTCGGCGATCCCGCCCTGTGCCGTTCCACCCTGGTGGAAAGTACGAAGAGTAAGCTGTGTACCAGGCTCACCAATGGATTGGGCAGCGATAACGCCGACAGCCTCCCCGATCTCGACAAGCCTGTGTACGGCAAGGTTCGTACCGTAACATTTTGAGCATATTCCCTGTTTCGCCTCGCAGGTCAATACCGAGCGGATATCAGCCTCGACAACGCCGACATTCCTCTGAATGGTATCGGCCATTTCGTCCGTGATAATCTCCCCGGCAGACAAAACAATCTCGTCTTCGAGCGTGTCGATAATATCACGTGAGGCAACGCGGCCACGAATTTTTTCGCTGAACTTTATCTGACCACCTGTTTCCTCTTCTATACCGCGTTCAACGTGAATTCCTCTTGTCGTACCGCAATCCTCCTCTGTTACAATGACATCCTGTGCGACATCATGCAGCCGTCTTGTCAGGTAACCTGCATCAGCAGTTTTCAGCGATGTATCCGACAGACCTTTACGGGCGCCGTGTGTCGAAACAAAGTACTCGAGCACCGTCAATCCTTCCTTGAGGTTCGATATGATCGGATTCTCGATGATCTCGCCCGGCTGTCCTGACATGGATTTCTGCGGGCGTGCAATGAGCCCTCGCATACCGGTAAGCTGTCGCACCTGCTCTCTTGACCCTCGTGCGCCCGAATCGAGCATCATGAAAAGAGGATTGAATCCCGAACGGTCCTTGCGAAGTTTCTGGTAGGATTCATCGGCAACAAGGTTTGTCACTTTCTGCCAGACATCGACAATCTGGTTATATCGTTCGTTTTCCGTCAGCGTACCCCTGTTGTATTCTCTGACAATCTTGTTGCTCTCCCGCGTAGCTTTTTTGATATGCTGGACCTTGGCTTCCGGAATGATAGCATCGGAAAGGCCGATTGAAAGTCCACCTTTCATGGCGTAATGGAAACCGACTTCCTTGATGTTATCGAGGAACTCTGCTGCCGCCACATTGCCTACCTCTCCAGAAATTTTCGAGATAAGCTCCTTTGCGCCTTTCTTGTCGATCACCTTGTTAATAAAACCGATTTTCCCCGGCACATACTGGTTGAAAATCACGCGACCGACCGTGGTCACCAGGATCCTGTTTTCACCGATCTCTTTTTTAAGCCACTCTTTCTGTTCAGCCATGTCGTCAGGAATGATATCGAGCATCCTCAAAGAATCGAATTTCTGTTCGATATGGCCGTCATATCTTACAAACACAAGCGCGTGAAGACCTAAACGTTCTTCATTATAAGCGATCATGACCTCTTCGGTCCCGTAGAAAAGCTGTCCCTGCCCCTTTTCCCCCAACCTTGACTTGGTGAGGTAATACATGCCGAGCACCATGTCCTGCGAAGGAACGGTAACGGGCTTGCCGGACTGCGGCAGAATAAGGTTATGCGACGAGAGCATCAGGAGGGTCGCCTCGAGTTGCGCTTCCTGGGATAGCGGAACGTGAACAGCCATCTGGTCGCCATCGAAGTCGGCATTGAACGCCGTACAGACCAGAGGATGAATCTGGAGGGCCTTACCCTCAATCAGTACCGGCTGGAAAGCCTGGATGCCGAGACGGTGGAGGGTTGGAGCACGGTTAAGCAGAACCGGACGCCCATCGATAACCTTTTCAAGGACATCCCAGACGACAGGGTCCTTTTTGTCAATCAGTTTCTTGGCTGATTTCACAGACTTTGCTATCCCGCGCTCGACAAGCCGCCTGATAACAAACGGCTGAAACAGCTCGATCGCCATGCTCTTCGGCAGGCCGCACTCATGCAGCCTGAGCTCAGGCCCGACAACAATAACAGACCGTCCCGAATAGTCGACACGCTTGCCGAGAAGGTTCTGGCGGAAGCGTCCCTGTTTACCTTTCAGGGCGTCCGAGAGCGATTTCAGAGGACGGTTGGATTCACCGGTCTTAACCGCGTTGGCCTTACGGGAGTTATCGAAAAGCGCATCAACCGCTTCCTGCAGCATTCTTTTCTCGTTGCGCAGGATAACCTCAGGCGCACGGATGTCTATAAGCTTTTTCAGACGATTGTTGCGGATAATGACCCTGCGATACAGGTCGTTGAGGTCTGACGTCGCAAACCGTCCTCCTTCGAGAGGCACCAGTGGGCGCAACTCTGGAGGAATAACCGGTATCACCTCCATAACCATGTATTCAGGTTTGTTCCCTTCATAGACATACGGTTCCGGAGCTTCATCTTCGGGGAACAGTCCGGTTGATTTTTTTCTCGACTTTTTGACCGGCTCGAAGCTCTTTCGAAAAGCCTCGACAACCTTGAGTCGTTTCAGGGCATCGGTTTTCTTTTGCTCGGAACCGCTTTCCCGAAGCACCTTGCGCAGCTCGGCAGCCTGGGAATCGAGATCAAGCCCTTTGAGCAGCGTGTGAATCGCCTCTCCGCCCATTTTTGCCACGAATTTGTCAGGATCACTGTCATCGAGGTCCTGGTTGTCCTCATACTCGGTTATGATCTGGAAATACTGCTCTTCCGTCAGACGGTCGAGCTTTTTGATTCCCTGTTTTTCACCCGGCTCACCCGGATTGATGACAACATAGACCTCATAGTAGATGACCCGTTCGAGTTCTTTGGTCGAAAGATCGAGCAACGCCCCGATCTTGCTGGGCACTGAACGGAAAAACCATGTATGCACGACAGGAACAGCAAGGGATATATGTCCCATACGCTCACGGCGGACGCTTTTCATGGTAACTTCGACGCCGCAACGGTCACAGATAATCCCTTTGTACCTGACACGTTTGTACTTGCCGCAGTAGCATTCCCAGTCTTTTGTCGGGCCGAAAATTTTTTCACACATCAGCCCGTCCCTCTCGGGTTTGAATGTTCGGTAGTTAATCGTTTCAGGCTTGAGCACCTCACCTCTCGAATGTGCAAGAATGCTCTCCGGAGATGCAATGCTGAACTTTATCTTTGAAAAATCACCCTTGATCGGTGAAGCTCCCTGTGAAAAAATCATAGTGTATGTCCCTGTTAAAACAACCTTTTTGAAATCGCGGAAAGAATCAGATCATGCTGCACAGATGCCCAGGCCTTACGGAACCTTGTTGTCAATACGTATTTCAAGCCCGAGGCCCTGTAATTCCCGGACCAGCACGTTAAACGATTCCGGCGTGCCGGGATCGGGGAGGTTCTGGCCCTTCACAATCGATTCATATGTCTTGTTTCGTCCCACAACATCATCCGACTTGACCGTCAGCATCTCTCTGAGAATGCTGGCCGCACCGTACGCTTCAAGTGCCCAGACTTCCATCTCACCGAATCTCTGACCGCCGAACTGGGCTTTACCGCCGAGCGGCTGCTGCGTTATGAGCGAGTATGGGCCTGTCGAACGCGCATGGATCTTGTCGTCGACCAGGTGGCTGAGTTTGAGCATGTAGATATAGCCGACCGTTACTTCATCGTCAAAAGGTTCACCTGTCCGGCCGTCGTACAGCCTCACCTTACCATGTTTCGGCAAACCTGCCTTTTCAAGCTCCTTCTGTACTTCCTCGTAGGTCGCTCCATCGAAAATCGGGGTTTTGAACTGTACCCCGAGCTGCTTGCCCGCCCAGCCGAGCGAAGTTTCATACAGCTGTCCGATGTTCATACGGCTCGGAACACCAAGAGGATTCAGCACGATATCGACAGGTGTCCCGTCTGCCATGAACGGCATGTCCTCGACAGGCAGTATCTTCCCGACAACACCCTTGTTTCCATGACGGCCTGCCATTTTATCACCCACCTGGATCTTTCTCTTCTGGGCAATATACACCTTGGCAAGCTCCTCGATGCCCGGAGGAAGCTCGTCGCCGATATTGAGCTTGTATTTCTCGTTTTCCCGCTCGTCCGACAACTCCTTGAGCATCAAACGGTATTCCCTGCACAAACGAAGCAGGCTGTCGTTTGTCTTCCGCTCTTTGGCGATCCCTTTGGAAAGGTCAAGGGATTCGAGAAAGCCCTGTGCCGCAAACTTGCCGAGCAGTTCCTCGTCAAGAACAGTACCGGGGGCAATGACCTCTTTGCCTTTTTCGTTATAGACCCCGGTAGTCTTCTTGCCTTCAAAGAGCTGTTTCATCCATTTCCTGAAACGGGCACCAAGATCGGCTTCTTTCCGGTCATATTGCGTATCGATGGCTTCCTGGCGCTCCTTTATGTCCATACCGACTTTCTTCTTGCGGCTGAAAAGTTTTGTTTTGATAACAATACCTTTCATTCCCGCCGGAACATGCATGGAGGCATCCTTGACGTCACTTGACTTGTCACCGAAAATCGCACGGAGCAGCTTTTCCTCGGGAGTCGGGTCACTTTCCCCCTTCGGTGTGATTTTTCCTACAAGAATGTCCCGCTCCTTGACCTCTGCACCGATACGGATAATACCGTTCTCGTCGAGATTTCTCAGTGCATCCTCACTGACATTGTAGATGTCACGGGTGAACTGCTCTTCACCTCGCTTTGTATCACGGACGTTTGCCTCGAATTCATGGATGTGAATCGAGGTAAATACATCATCATAGACAAGGCGCTCACTCAGAACAATAGCATCCTCAAAGTTATACCCTCTCCACGGCATAAAAGCTACAAGTACGTTTTTGCCGAGTGCAAGTTCTCCGTTTTCGGTAGAAGGCCCGTCAGCGAGCACGTCCCCTTTCCCGACCACCTGACCTGTTTTCACAACGGGTTTTTGAGTTATGCAGGTATCCTGATTCGAACGTTTGAATTTGATAAGCTCGTAGGTCTTGACACCTTCGTCGGGATCCAGCATCACCATCCGCTCTTCATCTTCACCATCCATGTCATAGCGAACACGAATACTTTCCGCTGTTACCGACTCGACTACTCCTGATCCTTCGGCAAGAATGACCGCTCGGGAATCACGAGCGACTTTTGCTTCCATGCCTGTTCCGACGACAGGCGCATCCGCAACAAGAAGAGGAACCGCCTGCCGCTGCATGTTGGCTCCCATGAGGGCACGGTTACCGTCATCATGCTCGAGGAACGGAATGAGAGCCGCTGCCGCACTGACGATCTGAATCGGAGACACATCCATGTAATTAACCTCTCCGGCTGTAACGACAGGGTAGTCGCCTTTCGTCCTTGCCTGAACGGTTTCGGAAGCTATTTTCTTTTTTTCGTCAAGCGATACGTTGACCGGTACCGTAATCTTGTTTTCTTCATCCTCCGCGGAAAGCATGACCACCTTGTCGGTAACGGCACCTTTCTCGACGACACGGTAGGGCGTCTGGATAAATCCCTTGTCGTTGATCTCGGCATACACCGACAACGAAGAGATCAAACCGATATTCGGGCCTTCAGGAGTTTCGATCGGACAGAGACGACCGTAATGCGTGTAGTGCACGTCACGAACCTCGAACCCCGCCCGTTCCCTTGTCAGACCTCCGGGGCCAAGGGCCGAAACCCTCCGCTTGTTGGTCATTTCCGCCAGCGGGTTTGTCTGATCCATAAACTGGGAGAGCTGGCTCGTCGCAAAAAAGCTTGAAACTACGCTCGATACCGTACGGGCATTGATCAGATCAGCAGGCGCGATCTTGTCGGTGTCCCTTGAGTTGAGCTTTTCACGAACATTTTTCCCCATTCTGGCAAGCCCGACAACAAACTGCGCTGCAAGCTGTTCGCCAACGGTTCTGACCCTTCTGTTGGCAAGATGATCGACATCGTCCACTTCTGCCTGTCCATTAACCAGTTTGATCAGGTAGTTGACAACCGCGATAATGTCATAGTGCGTCAACACCATGATGTCTTCCCCGATAGGCTCCTCGGAATATGACTGGATTGTCTGGAGAATTTTTTCGTATATCCCGTCCGAAAGAGCTTTCAGTTCAGGATTACCGTCGAGAAATTCCCTGAAAGAGTTGTGCTCGCTGCCAAGCTTTTTATTGATCCTGTAGCGTCCGACTTCTCCCAGGTCATACTTTTTCTGGTTGAAAAAGGTTCTTTCGAGAAAACTTCTCGCAGCATCGATATCCGGTGCTTCATTCGCGCGTAGTTCCTCATAAACAATTTCAAGCGCTTCCTCCTCCGTGGCAGAACTGTCATTGAGAATGGTGTTCGTAACAACAGATTTGTCAAGACCCTTTTCGCCGGTACCGGTCTTCATGATCCTGACCGTCTTGTACCCTGCTGCGGTGATCTGGTCAAGAACATCTTCAGTGATTGCGGTCCTTGCGCTGACAACCTCACCGGTCTGCATATCGATAATATCCGACGCAAGGTTTTTGCCGATAAGATAGTCTTTCCTGTTCGCCTTGACAGGCACCTCTTCGACGAGATCGAACAGGCTGAGGATATCCTCGTCCTTGGTAAATCCTATGGCTCTTAACAGCGCACTGACCAGGAAATTCTTTTTCTGGTCTATGTAGACATAGATCTGGTTGTTGATATCGGTCTGGAACTCAATCCAGGACCCCCTGGTCGGCACTATCTTTGCCGAATACATCTTCTTGCCGTTCGGATGTATGGCTTCACTGAAAACAACGCCGGGGGAACGATGGAGTTGAGCCACAACAACACGCTCCGCGCCGTTGACAATAAATGTCCCGCGATCGGTCATATAGGGAATTCGCCCGAGATAGACCTCCTGCTGAATTGTTTCTTTCCAGTCCGACTCATCAGGCTCGTCCTTATAGGAAAGCTTCAACTTGACCTTGAGCGAAACGTCATAGGTCAGCCCTCTTTCAATACACTCTTCGACACTGTACTTCGGCTTGTCAAAGGTATATGATATATATTCCAGTAAATACAGTCCACGGGTATCCGTGATCGGAAAAGCGCTGCGAAGAACCTTCTCAAGCCCCTGGTCTTTTCGTTTGGCAAGGGGAACACTGTCCTGAATAAACCTCTTGAACGAATCTAACTGGACTTGTAATAAATCAGGAGGATCGACAATACTCTGGATTTTGGAGAAGGCAATACACTCTTTCTGTGTTTTATCAGCCACTTTCACTTGCACCTCACTTTTATCGTTTGCAGGAAGTACTTCTCTTTCTCTTCATTGAGCTTACACAACACAACAAATGCTCGGCAGGCACCTCTATCGGCAGTGAACACGCTGTTTGAGGAACCGCACATTCAAACTCTTACAAACAGGCAAAGCTCCGCCTCATGCAGAAACGGAGCTTATGATCATAATCGGCGTCTGAAAAATGTCACTTGAGCTCAACTTCCGCGCCTGCGTCCTTGAGTTCCTTAGCGACTTTTTCGGCCTCATCCTTGCTTACTGCTTCCTTAACAACTTTCGGCGCACCATCAACCATCTCCTTTGCCTCTTTAAGACCGAGTCCGGTAATAGAACGGACAACCTTGATAACGTTGATCTTGTTGCCGCCGATTGCTTTGAGCTCAACGTCAAACTCGGTTTTCTCTTCCTGGGCTGCCGCTTCACCTGCGGGAGCAGCCGCCACGCCACCGGCAACCACAGCCGGAGCAGCACTCACACCAAACTTCTCTTCCAGGGCCTTCACCAGCTCGGAAGCCTCGGTAAGCGACAGCTTACCAATTTCCTCTACAAGTGTGTCAATAGATGCCATTATCTTCCTCTCTTGTTTTTTTATTTATTGTATGCAATTTTTTGAGTGCGTAATAAGCTTGTATCATGAGCCCTGCTTCTGTTTCGCTATCTGATCGATAACGGAAACAAGGTCCCTCATGACCGCATTGACCACCATGGGAACGGAGCTGATGACATTATTGACCATCCCCGCAACACGGCCTATGTTTTCAGTTTTGCTGAGCATCCTGGAAAGCTCCTTCAGCTTCTCAGTCTCGAAGACAGAGCCGTCGATGGAAGCCATCTTGAACTTCAGCTGCTCATTATTTTTACCGAACTTTTCAATGATCTTTGCCGGAACAACAGGATCGTCATAGCCGATGGCCAACCCCGTAGTGTTCACCAGTCCCTCAGCCAGACGGTCTCCGCCTTCGACATTTTCGAGAGCCTTCTTTACAAGCGTGTTTTTCACCACCCTGTATTCGACACCCGCCTTACGGAATTCGTTCCTCAGCTCAGCCATTTTGGCGACATCGAGACCCTGAAACTCGGTCAGGTATATACCTTGTGCTTTCCCGAGTTTCTCGACAACCTCTTTGACAATTTGCTCTTTTTTCTCGCGCTTCATCTTGTAAACCGTTTATATTAGGCGACAAACTTCTCTCTTTTCACCCTGATCCCCGGGGACATCGTGCTTGAGATGGAAATATTCCGTATATACTGCCCCTTTGCGGCGGAAGGCTTCAGCCTGGTAACTTCCTTGATAAAACTGGCAACGTTGTCGGCAAGCTTGCCGGCTTCGAACGATACTTTCCCCACGGGAGCATGCACGTTGCCCGCCTTGTCGACCCTGAACTCGATCTTGCCTGCTTTGACCTCTTTTACCGCTTTGGCAACATCCATGGTAACCGTACCTGATTTCGGATTAGGCATAAGGCCACGAGGTCCGAGGATTTTACCGACCCTGCCGAGCTTGCCCATCACGTCAGGCGTTGCAATGATGACATCGACATCCGTCCAGCCGTTCTGGATTTTTTCGATGTAGTCTTCAAAGCCGACCATATCAGCACCGGCATCTTTCGCCTCAGCAGCTTTGGCCTCATTGCAGATAACAAGAACCGATACGGTTTTACCTGTCCCGTGCGGCAGCATGACGGTACCGCGAACCACCTGGTCAGCGTGACGCGGATCGACCCCCAACCTCATTGCAACGTCAACAGAAGCATCGAACTTGACATCGCTGATCTCTTTGAGAAGCTCTACGGCCTGCGACAGATCATATTCGCTCTGAGCAGCTACCCTCTCTGAAGCGTTTTTATATTTTTTTCCTGCCATTGTGTATTATCTTTGCAAGTGGTTAAAAAAACGACCCGACGGTCTCCCACAATCATGACCCAAGGCCGAAAAAGCTCAGCCCTCTACGACGATCCCCATACTTCTTGCCGTACCCCTCACCATCTGCATCGCCCCTTCGATATCGAAAGCGTTGAGATCCGGCATTTTCAGCTCCGCTATTTTGCGGACCTGCTCTTCGGTTACTTTTCCAACCTTGTTCTTGTTCGGCTCCCCTGAACCTTTCTGCAGCTTGGCCTCCTTGAGCA
>JAKSDB010000269.1 GCA_022360415.1 Chlorobiales bacterium | reverse complement strand
TTTGGGTATCTTTGGAACTTGAGCTGGCTTCCTGAACTATTTCATTCTATGCCATACGCTTTTGCATTAGGCTGGGCAATAAACCAACTATATGATGATTTCTGGATTACAAACATTTCCATGTTAATTGGTTTGATGGTTTCTTATGCAGGAATGCAGTCAGCAACATGGATGTTTCTTAAATGGGAAACACACGATGATGCAAATTTTGATAGGACTTCAACCCTAAAACCTGTTATAGATAAATTAGCAAGTATTTTTGGTTGCAAGTTGGGAGATGAAAAATATGCATGGATTGCATGTGGAGTTAAAGGATTTATAACAACTCTACCTGTGGGCGGTGTATTTGGTGCAATCTTATTTCCATTAGGCGATGAAATAGGAACGCACATCGAAAAGAGAGCAACAAAGGCAGATCCCTTTATTTTTAGAGAATTTTTAAGATCTGCATTAGGGTCTATATCCATTTTAATATTTGTGATGATCTTTAACTTTGCAAAGGGCGAGTAAAATGGCTAGTCTTGAAAATCAAGTAATAGGTGGCGTAGTTGCGCTGCTATTTGGATTGTTTAGCTGGATGTTTAAAAAAACCGAAAAAAAAGCACATGACGCGGATAGAAAAGCAAATGAATGCTTAACTAAAAACGATCATTTTGAAACTCGGTTAGCAAGTGTTGAAAGTGAATTGAAAGCACTTCGAAATATAGAAGTTGATCAAGCCGTTATTAAGTCCGAAATAACACATGTCAAACATGCGATTGATAGCATAGCTAGGCATATAGAGAAATCAAACAAGAGTAATGAATAATGTATAAGCTAGGCCGTAGATCATTAGAACGTGCAGATGGTGTGTATCCCCTAATGATTGAATGCGTAGAACGTATGTTATCATATGGTGTTTTAGATGTAACCGTTACGCAATATGGTGGTGTCCGGACATTGGACATACAAAAATCATTTGTTGCTAGTGGTGCTTCTAAAACATTAAACAGCTTACACCGCATACAGGCAGAAACAGGATACGGACATGCGATTGATATTGTTCCATTGCCGGTTAACTGGAAAAATTTACAAGCCTTTTGCATGATGGGATCATTGATGTTTCGCGCAGCCGGTGAAATGCAACTACCTTTGGAATGGGGAGGTCATTGGCGTTGGAAGGACTACCCGCATTTTCAATTACCAAGAGGATTTAAAGGATGAGTTGGATTACTGCTTTGCCATTGATTGGTGATTTATATCGAATTGTTTTTGGCTCTGAATTAAAAAGAGATGAGTACCAAGCGGATGCGAGAAATTCTGTTTATCAGCAATTTGCAAATGAATTTGGCCATGGTCAAACGTGGTGGGATAGCTTTATAGATGGCATAAACAGACTACCACGGCCTTTCATGACATTTGGAACTATATATCTATTTTGGTTGTGCTGGACTGATCCAGTGGCATTTGTTGAGGGGGCGCAAGCTTTGCAAGCCATGCCAAAAGAAGGGTGGTATATTTTAGGAGCAATTGTGACATTTTGGTTTGCTGCAAAATTACCTAAAGATTTCGGTAAGTATAAAGCAAAGATTGATGTGGCAGATCTTAAAAAAACCCTCAAGAAAGATCGTGTAGTTACCAAAGTAAAGGACGATCCTCAAGAGGGTTTATCGTGGGGCGAGCGTGTAGAAAAAAGATATAAAACAGATTGGGATAATCTTAACGATTAAGCTTCTGTATTTTATCCCATAAAAAAATAACTTCATTTCTAAGTTTTTCATTTTCTTTTTTAACTTCAACACAATCTTCAATTATATATTTACACTCACGCAAAGCATCCACTATCTTTTTGTTGATCATGGTTTTTCCATACATCATACCAGCTATAAATCCTATGATAAAAAATAATTATGTGGTAATTGTTCACACATGCGTCTCCTATTGTATCAAATATAAGGACATTTACCCATTCACTCCATCGCGGTGGTGACTGGTG
>JAKSDB010000406.1 GCA_022360415.1 Chlorobiales bacterium | reverse complement strand
CGCGTCGACGAAGCTCGGGTGCGTTTGATCGCTGACCTGCTTCAGCTTGTCCGCGACAGCGTTGAGCTGAATACGATAACGCCTGAGAAGCGCCTTGTTGTCCGGCGGCATCTTCTCGACCTCGGCGCCGATCCGAACGAGCTCTTTTTGAGCAGCCTCGACGGCCGGTTCCACCGGCGCTGCCGGTTGTTCCGGTGCCGTGTCCGCCGTTGCCGGTGCCTGATCGGCGGGTGAAGAAGCGAGCTGTTTGAGCCGCTCCGCAAGCGCATTGTAGTCGGCCGCGGCTGCCGTGAACGCCGGTGTCGATTTGTCCGGGACATCGTTCAGGCGTCCGGCGACCTGATTGAGCTGAATGGTGTACCGCTTGATCAGCGCCTTGTCGCCGGGCCCGATCTTGTCGACCTCCGCTCCGATGCGCGCGAGCTCTTTTTGCGCGGCCACAACCGATGGATCGGCCTCCGCCGGCACATCGAGTGGCGCGACGGCAGGTGCCTCTTCGGCTGTTGCCGGTTCAGGCTCCGCGCCCGGCATTTTGCCGGCAGCGAGGTCGGCGAGCGCACGTTCGACACGCGCGAGGCGTTCGGCGGCATCTATGTAGGACGGGTGATCTTTGTTGGTTGACGCCTCGAGCCGTTCGCGCGTCATTACCATGGTCCGGGTCAGCCGCTTGATATTGGCGGCGCGCGACGGCGTTAGCCTGCCGACCTCCTCTTCCGCGCGTTCGATATCGTAGAGAGCGCCCTTGATCGCATTGTCCGCCGGCTCCGCGGCGATTGCCGGAAGCGCTGTGGCGGCAATGAGAATCGCAATACCGACGGCGATCAATCGCGTCATGTCGTTCTCCCCGTGATAGCGGCTCTTACGGTCGGCCTGATCATCGGCTCACATAACATCAGGACGCGTCATTTGCCAGACGGCCCAGCCGGCAGGTTTGTGACGTGACCACGGGTATGGGAAGGACGTGGGCGCGTCGCCGGTTTAGCTAACCGACGACCGAAGGCGGCGATAACCCGCGAAGCACAAGGCGCCGAAGAGGATCAGACCAATGACCATCAGGAGGATCCCGAGGCCACTGGAGAGCTTGAGCGATGAAAAGGTCTGTAAGAACCGCGAAACGAAGCCAAGGACCGAGGAAACGTCGCTGCGGTCCGATGATTGGGCGATCTTCTTCGTGCGCTGGTCTTGGCCGCTTCCCGGGACGACATCGGCAACCTCTCTGACCACAT
>JAKSDB010000085.1 GCA_022360415.1 Chlorobiales bacterium | reverse complement strand
TGCCATTGTCCAATACGGTAACAGAGTCATCCGGATTGAGGGTGAGTTCTATTGTGTCGTTGTAGCCCGCGAGGGGTTCATCTATGGAGTTATCGACGATTTCATAAACGAGATGGTGCAGCCCTCTGGAGTGGACGTCGCCGATGTACATCGCAGGGCGCTTGCGCACATGTTCTATTCCGTCGAGTATCTGAATGTTCGTGGCTGCATAGCTTGCTGATGGGGAGTTCTTCCGGGTGTCTGACATAGCGTTTATTCGAGGTGCAAATATGTTCCATTCTTCAAAATCTATAATCCTGTAACATAGCAAAAATTAGCATGATATCCCACGCTCTCCGGAGGCCGGAAGTCGAATCGGCAGGCAATTTTAGCGTAGCTCGGCCAGAAATGCGTTGGTAATGTGCTCCAGGTCGAAGTCTTTTATTGTTCCGTTCGTGAACGAGTGCGCGACGATGGCTATCACGTCGAACCTGCAGTCAGGTTCGGTCACGGGAAGGCCCGCAAGATAGGCCGAGGCCGCCTTGATGATTTCTTTTTGCTTTTCAGGTGTCACGGCTTCGAGCGGATGCCCTTTCGCATCGGATGAACGTGTTTTTACCTCGATGAAACAAAGGGTATGTTTGTCGCCGGCTATAATGTCGATTTCGTTACGATGGTAACGGTAGTTTCTGTGAAGGATCCGGTATCCCTTTCTAAGAAGGTAGGCGGCTGCGGTTATTTCGCCTTGTCGGCCAAGGTCATGAGGAATAAAGGTCATGGAAAGGGTTTGTGATTATTTTTTTTCGCCAAGCAGCTTCAGTTTAAAGCTTTTCCTGTGGAGGGGGCAGCGCCCATGTTCCGCTATTGCGGCAACATGGGCTTTGGTGGGGTAGCCGTAGTGTCTGTCAAAACCGTAGTGAGGATAGTCTCCGGCATATTGCCTCATGATCATGTCCCGGCTGGTTTTTGCCAGTACCGATGCGGCGGCGATGGAAAAGACTTTTGCGTCGCCCTTGACGATCGTCCGGTAAGGAATGGGGAGGTGAGGTGTAAAACGGTTTCCGTCGATCATCATGAAGTCCGGTAACTGTTGTAGTGACTCGGCCGCTTCGTTCATCGCAAGCATGGTTGCGTGAAAGATATTCATTCGATCGATCGTAAGGTTATCGATGACCGATACGCTGAAATCCAGTGCGGAATCCCTGATGGCTTCGGCAAGATATTCACGTTGCTCGGGTTTCAGGCGTTTGGAATCGTTCAGCTCGGTAAGAATTCCCTGTGGTTTGAAAAACCTGGGAAACACAACTGCGGCAGCAACAACCGGGCCGGCAAGAGGCCCTCTTCCGGCCTCATCGATGCCGCAGATCCTGCATTTTTCCTTCCAGAATCTGTCCTCGTATTCTTTCGTTGATAATCCCAACCTTCGTGTGGCCTGATTTACCCTTATCCGATATCTGTTGAAGAGCCGCAAGGTTTTCCAGCAGTACCAGGAAAAGTGATGAAAATTTGTGCTTTTAACAAAAATGTTAAATAATAGAGGTTACATTTCATAAGCCGGATGGGGCGCCGCATCATGGTTCTGTTCATACAGAAGGCGGCAATGAGTCCTGATACCGGTTAAGGGAAAAAGGCAAAGAGAGGATAACATTTTAGATTTAAGGTTTTGTAATGAAGAAGACGGTGAAAAAACAGTTGCTGATGAACAAGTCCGGCGACGAAATTCAGGTTGCGTTGGTTGAAGAGGGCCGTTTGGCAGAACTTGTCATTGAACGTCCGGACAGTCTTCGCAGCATAGGCGATATATATCTTGGCAGGGTGCACAAGGTTGTTGAAGGTCTGAAGGCTGCGTTTGTCGATATCGGCCAGAAGTCCGACGGATTTCTGCACTTTTCGGATGTCGGGACAACTACGGAAGATTATCGTGCCCTGATTGAGGATGATGATGAAGATGAAGAGAACGGAAACGGTGAGGAAGAAGGCAATGAGCCCCTGAAGAGTCAGGTTTCGAAGGAGCGGAAACCGGAAGACCCGGGGATTCCCGCTTCAGGCAATGGGCAGAAAAACGGCAACGGTCGAGGCAGGAGCAACGGAGCGGACCGTCGGCGTCAGTCCTATACCCAGATGATAGCAGGCAGGCTCAAGGCAAATGATTCCATTCTTGTTCAGGTCATCAAGGAACCGATCGGCAACAAGGGATCCCGCCTTACCTCGGATATTACCATTGCCGGTCGTTTTA
>JAKSDB010000089.1 GCA_022360415.1 Chlorobiales bacterium | reverse complement strand
CACTTCAACGGCGTTGGGGGAAAGCTCGGTCCCAAAGGCATCAGCCAGGCTGTGAGCAACATCGGTACTCATAATCAGCACCTTTTGACCACTGCGCGCAATTTCAGTTGCAGTAGCTGCCGATACTGTCGTTTTTCCAACACCGCCCTTCCCCAGATAAAGAATGATTCTCATGTTATGTACTGAAAACTGTTTGTGTGAACGTAGACTTGTGGGCACCTCTAAAAAAACTTATTGCGCGTCTCGATTGCTGCGTCGGGTGGCGCTCGAACCGCTCATGACACTTTTCAGAGGTTCCCTTGTTTACTTGTTTTTCCTGACAGGCCTCCCGGGCCTGGAATTTCCTACAGTTCTTTTTTGCACTGAAGGTTGTTCGCTGCCGGGATCTTCTTCCTGTCCGGGCTCCGATTCTATCGTTTTGTAGACTTTCGGCTGCTTTTTTTCCGGCCTATTGCCTTCGACCGGTTCACTCCTGACAGCTGTTTCCTTTCCCGTGACATCCTTTTTTTCCTGTGCCCCGGATGTGTCCGGTTCAGGCTTGTCAATACTGCCGACATCCTTCAACGCTTCTCTCAGCTGCTCCTCAACCGATTGAGGAAGAGCATCATCTTCGGATTTCACCTTTATTTTCCTGGACTTGACCTTGTTTTCACCATTACTCTCCATTGAAGAAGGCCCTGACACGGCGGATGTCCTTCGAGAAGCTCTTTTTACCGGCTCTGCATCAGACTCCTGAGTTTCTTCCGCTACAATGTTGACTTTTTTGCGCTGTATATCTTTTTTCTGATGCTTTTCAACGGAACCGGAATCCGGAGGCATACCAGCCTCTGCTTCTTCAAGGGCCTTGTCCAGTGACTCTCCGGACAATCCGGTTACTTCATCCTCGCTTTCCGAATGTATTTTGACTTTCTTTCTGCGAATCTGGCCTTTCCTGTCATCCGGCACAGGGGAAGCTTCGCCGGGTTCATGCGCCCCTGTGGAAGATCGTCCGGAAGGCTGCTGCGCAGCAGGTTTCCCGCCCATAGGGTCAAGACCGGTGGTCAGCTTGATCACTTTGCCCATCGAACCGAGAATCCCGTCATTTTTTACAGCCGTCCGTATAGCGTTCAGGACAAATTTTTCCGCCTGCGGATTGTCGGCAATATTCAAAACAAGTTCATTGATAGCTGTAAGTACCGTTGCAACATCGTTCGGAATATGCTGAAGATCTTTCATCACCTGATTACGAAACTTGAAAGGTGCATCGCCGATCGCGTCCCTGAGATTGGCGGCGATCCGCTTCAATGCTTCAGGATCAGTGGGAAGAATGTCTTCAAGCCCTTTCGGTATACCCGGCTGCATATGTTCCTGCGGCCCCGGCCTCCTGCTGCCGGAAGGAGGCCCGGTACCGGACATATCTTCGGGCGTATAGCCAATCGATGCCTTGTATTGTTCAAGCAGGTCCCTGCCGTACCCGATACGGCTGTTCTGCTCCGGAACCGGAGCCTGACCTTCCGGCGAACTGAAAGCAAGAGAAACCGGCGGACAGGTATTTCTTGCTGACCGGAAAATCTGCTCGGCAATTTCGTCAGGAATCTCGTCCCTGAAATTGTTGCCGAGGGAATTCTCCATGATGGACTCGATAATCGTGTGGAGAGTGTTGATCTTTTCGGCTTCAACTATTTCAACCATATCGAATATCACGTAAACAGGCTCTCTTCCTTCCCTTCTGATCCGAAGATTAAGCGTGGCGAAATCGTTGTCCTTGTTCCTGCTGTTAACCGAAACAGCCCCCAAAGCAAACCTGTCCAGGTAATCCTTGTCTGCGCCTCTGGCCCAGAGGTAGATCGCCCTGTCAGAGTAGATCAGATAGTCCTGGTAAGCAATGTTACCAACACGCTCCTGGTGTGACTCGTAGAAAACGCCATCAAAAAACGCAAGTGGACGTTCCCCGGCATTCAGCATCTGCTTTTGAAAAAACTCGGCGACATCGTTCGCTTCGGTATGTCCTGATACATAGGTTGATAGAGTAGCCATCTCAAGTCCTGTCCTTTACGCTGGTTAGCCGTACAATATTGAAACAATAAAAATATGAAAACAAATAGAAATTATATAATAATATGGCACATAGCAAACCCCGCGCCACCCGCTTGAACGCAGGCGGCAAGCTGCCAGGCGGTACAAAAAGATAATCATGGCCGGGTGCCGAAAAGAAGAAATAAAAAGCCGGCTCGTTACAGAGCGGCGACATGAGGGCACCTCTATTAATTTGCTGTGCACCATGATTACCTCGTTGATCGGTGCTCGAAATCCTCATGTACTTCGTGTACACTCCGGTTTCTGTGGCTCCGCCCGCCTTGTACCTCAAGTCGCTCGCGACAATTTATAAGAGATGCCCATGAAAAAGAAAAACATACTGACCCGGGCTGCAAGTGTCTTACACTGAGCCCCATAAAACAAAAAAGGCAGTGGTTAGCATGACGCTATCACTGCCTCTTGAGCTCGCATGTTTCCATGCTTACTTCGCGAATTTGGACTCAACCGCTTTGGTTGGAACAGCAAATCCGGAAACTTCAGGTGAAGAACCGCGAAGGCTTCCGCCGCCGCCGCCCATGCTGCCATAAGCATTACGATTGATTCTCATGGTACCTTTACCCAAAGAATCAAACAGCATACCGACTGTTTCCCAATGCCCTTCAACCATAACCTCAAAAATACGACCGGCTGCGGCTAGGATATCGGTAAATACGCCTCCTCCACTCATAATTCCTCCTTTTGGAATTTAATTATTGGAAAATTTACCAACGAAAATAGAAAACTTTGAAATAATTTACGTTAAAATAAAAAAAAACACAAACAAAATCACCTTGACTCCCTGGTGATTCCTGTGCATTCACTTTTTACCGCCCAGAGAACTTTTCACTCCCTTGACAGTTTCGGATGCCGACATTCCTGCGTCGCCAACCGCGGTAGCAGCGTTTTCTGTAACGTTTTCAACATTCTTTACAGCATCGGAATAAAGTTCTCCGGCTGTTCTTGAAACATCCTTGACAGTAATAGCCACCCTGTCGATAGTGTCCCCGACTACACCGCTTGTGCTGCCGAGCATTCTGCCGATACCGGTTGCGTCAACCAGTGAACCAACGGTGCCGGTTACGGTTTCAACGAGATTACCGGCAAGTTCGAGCCCCCCTACAATTGCGCTCTGTCCGGTCAGCAATGCGCCTTCAGCCAGAAATGTCATACGGTCGGTCAGCTCGAGAGCCTTGAAATCCTTACGCAGTTTTTGGTACGATTCACCCATAATCACTCTCCTTGCAGGATCACCCGGGATCCCGCTGTTATTATTGATTTTGATTGTTTGTTTTATGCCAGAAAATGTCAAAAAAATTATTATCCACCAACACCTCGAGGGAAAACGATACTGCTCCTCACAGGGTCAGACCCGGTCAAATTCTTTTTCCCTGTGATGCTCTCCCTGCTTGTTGAGATCAAACGGTATATGCAGCCATTTGTCCTTGAAAACAGCATCCCCGGGATCGAGCCCGGTAAGGCTTATCGGAAGCGTAATTATTTTCCTCTGGTTTCCGATCTGAACGAAAAGCTCGTCACCTGTAACCCACACATCGATATCAACAGGGTTGGCAAACATCAGCTTCAGTTGAACCTCATAGATATCACCGCTTCTTTCAAACTTGATGGGCGGCTCGTTGAACATCAGCTTCGATGGGTCCGACTCCCCATACATGTCGCTCGCAAATCGTTCGAGAGCTTCCAGCCCCACAATCTCCTGTTCGTACATCTTGAGCTTCTTGACAGGCAGCGGCGTGAAACCCTGCTCTATCTCACCGAGATACTTCTGCTGAATTCCCTTCCATTTCTCAAGGTAACCGCTGTCTTCCTTGGCATCGAGCATCTTGTTGACCAGTACCATGTCGACATTGAAACCGTAAAGGTTCAGATAGGTAAGAGCCCGCATGGTCTCCTTGATCGACATTCTCTCCGCGTTCATGACAAGCCTGACGGTGGAGTTCTCGTTGTCGGTGAGAATTTCCCTGATATCCTCGAGCTCGTCGAATACCTGGTCAACCGAATCGATGGCATCTTCGGGCGGAATATAATAGGCAATCTTGTCGGACATTTTTGAAAGCGGCTTGCTGAGCGGCTTCATGATATATTTATTGACATTCTTCACCGCTTTCATACCCCATGAAAGCGTATCCGGAAGAGAAAGCAGCCGCAACGTTTCGCCGGTAGGCGCAGTATCGAGTACAAGAGCGTCATAGAGCCCTGCCGCCTTGTATCGCTTGATTCTCAACAGTGAAAAAAGTTCTTCCATGCCCGGTAGGATAGTCATTTCATCTGCAACCACCCCTGAAACTCCCTGTGCAGCGAATATCCTTGTATAATATTTCTGGACAGCCTGCCAGTTCTCTTTCAGGTCAACATATGGATTGACCTCTATCGCATGCAGATTGTTCTTGATCTTGGTAGGTTCAGGCCCTAATGAAAGATTGAACGAGTCGGAAAGACTGTGAGCAGGATCTGTGGATAAGACCAGCGTACGGTGTCCCATTTCCGACAAACGCACGGCTGTCGCTGCCGAAACACTTGTTTTACCAACCCCGCCTTTACCTGTAAATGTTAAAATACGCATGAACCAAGCATTGGATTATTTAAACTTTCAAAGAATACAAGATATAACTATCGAATCATTCTACAAAAGGGGAAACATAAGGGCATCTCTATTTATTGTCATGAGTCCCGATAACATCGGGATGCAAGGCGAACAGAGCCAGAGAAACCCTCTCCTATCCGCTCAACGAAGTAATTGAGTCGCGGAATAAAGGACACCTCTATTAATTGTCGTGAGGTGCCCGTAAGACAGGGTAGTGAATGTTTCAGGGATTATTCAATCTATTTTTTTCATGTCCCTTATTTGTTGTGTAAATAAATAAACCGTAACGTTAACCTTGCCTGCAAAAAAACGTCGTCACGCATGCGAGCAGATTCAACGATAACCGACAATGCAGTAACAATTACATCGACCCGAAGCCTTGGGACCGATGTTTCGCTCATTGCTTTCCATTGTCCGGGAATTGCGGAACACGCCAGGCCCGGCAACTTTGTCAATATTAAAATCAGTCCGCAAAACCAGCCGCTCCTGAGAAGACCGTTTTCAATTCACAATGTCGAAGGCGACACGGTTGAAATCATGGCAAAATCCGTCGGATGCGGAACAACGATGCTATGCGGCTCGCCGGTCGGCGCGGAGCTTCAAGTGCTCGGCCCCCTGGGAAACTCTTTCACCGTCGATTCTCCTGAATTTGAAATCGCGCTGCTTGTTTCAGGGGGCATAGGAACCGCGCCGATGCGGTTTCTGGAAAAAAGCCTTCACACGGCAGGGAAAAAAGTTTGTCATGTTATAGGCGGAAAAACGGGGCGGGATGTTCAGACCGCCGGTCTGACAAACTGTTTTATCGCTACCGAAGACGGCTCGGAAGGATTCGAGGGAACGGTCGTCGATCTTCTGCGGGATAAATTTTCATATTTTTCCGAATCCCGCTCCGCCAAGGTATTCTCATGCGGCCCCAACCCCATGCTGAAAGCCCTTGCCGAATTCTGCAAGGAAAACAGTCTTCCCTGTGAAGCGTCACTTGAATCGATCATGGGATGCGGTATCGGTATCTGCTATGGATGCACGGTAGAGCTGAAAAAAATTTCCGGCAGCGGAACAACGACAATTCTGCTTTGCCAGGACGGTCCTGTTGTTGACGCCGAGAGGCTTTTGTTCTGAACTGGTCCCGAAATTTGTTGAAACGCTCAATTAAGGTCTCACTTATTTTCAACACTTAACACACAATCATACAGCTATGGCACGTGGACTCAACAAAGCAATGCTGATAGGGCATCTCGGCACCGACCCTGAAATGCGTGTAACCGCTTCAGGTACATCGGTTGTGAACTTCACCCTTGCGACAAATGAAAGTTTCAGGGACAGCAGCGGCAATTTGCAGGAAAGAACCGAATGGCACCGCATCGTTGCCTGGGGAAAACTTGCCGAAATCTGCAACCAGTATCTGAAAAAAGGTCGCCAGGTTTACATCGAGGGAAGATTGCAGACAAGAAGCTGGGACGACAGCAAAACCGGAGAAAAAAAATACACAACCGAGATCATCTGTTCAGACATGCAGATGCTTGGATCGGGCAGAGACCAGGGAGAGCAGGGATATAACGACAGCTCCTCCTCCCGGCAGCCTCCTCCCGCACCGAAGAACACCCTCGGGAATGATGCTCCCGACCAGGGCGGGGACGCATCCGAAACGGAAAAGGACGACCTGCCGTTTTGAAGAAGTGACGAGAGACATGCGGACAATGAAGTAGGAATCTCTGTATTTGTATTTCTCTTCTATTAGGTCCCATAGGTCTTATAAGTCCTATAGGACCTATAAAAGATCTGATAAATCCTTTGCTGCAACCCACCGCGTGTAAAAAGCATCAATTCCTGTGATGAAAAAGCTCCAGAAAGAAATCACGTCGGGCACCATAAGGCCGCTCTATTTTTTTCACGGTCCTGAAAGTTTTCTGAAAGAGGAACTGACGGACAGTATCAGAAAACAGGCCTTTCCGTCCGATGAAGAAGCAGCTGTTAACACAACCGTTCTTTACGGTCAGGATTCCGTTCTTGGCGACATCGTATCCAGAGCGTCGGAGTTTCCCATGTTCACTTCCCGGAAGCTCATGATTGTCAGGCAGTTCGGCAAATTCAAAAAACCGGGATCGGCAGACAAACAGAAACAGCACCTTGAACAGTTTCTACGGTATATCCGTAACCCGTCCGACTCGACGATACTTATCCTCGACGCCGATCAGCTGGACAGAAAGGAAATGCAGAAATCCCCTTTCAGGGAGCTGGAGCCTTTCCGCCAGGATTTCCCCCTGATCAAAAATCCCGATATTTTTGCCACGGAAAGGGCGCTTCAGCAAGGGTGGGAGTTCGAACCTGAAGCCCTCAAGGCTTTCAGCGCCTATATACACCCCTCGGCGCGGGAAATAGCCCGGGAGATCGAAAAACTTGTCATGTATGCTTCATCCCGAAGCGACGACAGGCGTATTACCAGTACCGATGTCTATGAGTGCGTGGGAATTTCGAAGCAGTACAATGTTTTCGAGCTCGAAAAAAACCTTGCGGGAAGAAATCTCAGGCTGTGCAGCGGAATTTCCCTGATGATCATGGAAAGAGAAGGACAGAAAGAAGGGCTCATGAATATCGTTCGTTACCTCACGACTTTTTACATCAGGATCTGGAAACTGCATTCACCCGAAGCCCGCAGACTTCCGCTTGCCGAAACAGCAAAACTGCTGGGCATGTACGGCAAACAGGAGTATTTTGCGAAGAACTACCAGCAGTATGCCACGAAGTTCTCTCTGCAGGAAACCGAACGCGCGATACTCGCGTTGCAGCAGACCGATGCTGCCCTGAAAGGGCTGGAAGCCTATCCGGACGAAAAGTACCTTCTCCTGCGGTTGATGCAACAGTTGTTAAGTCAAAAGTAAAAGGTCAGAAGTCAAAATTGAAGAGGAGAAGCCGCTTTATTCAGAGTTGACTTACCTTTTTTACTTTTGCCTTTTGACTTTATTCAGATTTATTCAAAGCCACCCTTTTTCCTTGTACCACCGTATCGTATCACGCATACCCTGTTCCAGTGATATCGAAGCGGTGAACCCGATCTGCCGTTCGGCTTTCTCCGGCGAGCAGACCCAGTAATCCTGTACCATTTCCTTGACCTTGTCAGGGTTCAGAAAGCCAGTATTTCCGCTGACCCTGCCGACCAGGCCCGCCACGTGTCCCAAAAAATTCATCAGCGGTTTCGGCAGGGAAACCTTTCTGACATGTTTTACACCGAGCTCCCTGACGGCAACTTCCAGAAGCTCGTCCCATGAGTACCCCTTCGGTGACGTGATAAAAAAGGTTTCGCCGACTCCGACCGGCGATTCGGAAGCCATGACAATCCCCCGAACAAGATCATCGACATGAACAAGGCTCAAGCGCTGTGTTTTGACGTCACCCGCAGAAAGGAGCAGGCCTTTTTTCAGTAATTGCAGAAACTGAAGCACATCCCTGTCGCCCGGACCGTATACCGCGGGGGGCCTGACAACGGTTATCGGCAGGGTGTCTTTAAAGGATTGACAGATATTCTCGGCCTCAAGCTTGCTTCTGCCGTAGATACTGACAGGCTGCGGCTCCTCCTCCTCCCGAACCCCCGTACCGGGGTTGTCCGCAGGGCCTGCTGCCGCAAGTGAAGATACCAGTACAAAACGCTTCAAACCGGGATTCACCTCTCCAACCGCCTTCAGCAGCTTTTTCACCGGCAGGACATTCCCGTCATGGAAACCCTTTGCGTCAACCGACTTCGTCACACCGGCAAGATGGATGATGATATCCGTTCCCCGCACGGCGCTCCGGAGTGAATCCGGATCGTCATAACGTGCCTTGCATATATCCACCTGCATTGACGAGGCCTTGCCGGAATCGCTTTCCGGGCGCAACAGGATCCTGATCCTGTCATTTCGTTTTCTCAGATAATCAACAAGGACCGTACCGATAAATCCAGTTGCCCCGGTAACAAGAATGTTCATCCCCTCACAAAAATGTATTGTTTGTTGTACCCGAAACCGAGCGTTTCAGCAAATGCTCCATAATCGCCTCCGGCGTCTTTAACCTGCAAGCGCATTTTCCCGGATACCTGCATAATCCATACCGGTCTCAAAAAAGAAGCTGCTGCTACAAAAAAAAGCAAAATTTTTAATACATTCATTTCTTAACTT
>JAKSDB010000096.1 GCA_022360415.1 Chlorobiales bacterium | reverse complement strand
GATGATCCTGTCAAGGCCTTAGAAAAGGTTCAGATTGGTTCACCGCTTGACAAGGATGTCTGGATTTACCGGATTGTTGTTTTGGCTTTGGGATTGACAGTTTTGATTAGTGTATCAGGTTCGATTTTTCTTGCTGCTAATCAAATACAGTCGACTCCGGAAATTCTTGTTGCCATAGGATCCGCAGCTGTTGGTGCGCTTGCAGGTTTGCTCGCTCCGTCTCCCGGGGCGAAGTAATTCTATCTGATTTCTTTTCTGTTGTTATTCTGAATGCAGCGCAGCAAAGGACTACAAAGAGATATGGACAGTTTCGGGCAGGGCGGTCGGATAACGGGCTCTTCGACTGTCCTCATTGCTTTGGGCGTAATAGTTATCACCGGTTTTTCCCTGAGAGTTTGGGGAATTGATTTCGGTTTGCCATACATGTATCATCCTGACGAGCCCAACAAGATCATCATCGCCCAGAGGATGTTCAAGACAGGCGATCTTGACCCGCATTATTTTAAAAAGCCCACCTTTTTCATATATCTGAATGCTCTGCTCTATATCCCCTATTATTTTTATGGTAAAGTGACTGGGATTTTTAGCAGCCCAGCCGATATTCAACCTCCTCTCATGTTGGCAATGGGGACCGGCTATACTTCCATGCCTGAAACAATCCTAATGGCAAGAATGCTGACGGTCGTAGTGGCAACTGCTACAATTCCACTGTTGTATGTTATCGGAAAGCAGGTGAGCGGAAAGACTTCTGTTGGACTGATTGCTGCCGTTGCCATCGCTTTATTCCCTGCCAGTATTATGCACAGCCGTTTTGTTACAGTGAATTCCTTTCTGGTTTTCTTTATTGCCATGACAGTCCTTGTTTCGCTGCGCATTCTTCGTCACGGGAAAAGGGGGGATTATATTCTTGCGGGTGTCATGGTAGGGCTGGCAATTTCATCGAAATATCCGGGCGCACTGGCAGGAATTATCCCGGTTGCAGCTCATTTTCTTCGGACTGAAAAGTTGAGCCTTAAAGGCAGAGAGCTCTATATGATTGTCTTTGCCATTTTGCTCGCGTTTTTCCTGACAACCCCTTTTGCTCTTTTGAACTCGAGCCGTTTTCTTGAGGATACTTTATATGAAAGCAGGCATTACTCGACGGGGCATGCCGGAATGGAGGGGAATGCGTTCAAATGGTACTTGGGCTACATCTGGAAAATGGGGGGGATTATACCGGTTCTCGCTCTCCTGGAAGTAGGGCGCGGTCTTGTGCGAAGATCGAAACCAATTATTTTACTCTCAGTCTTTCCGGTCTTGTACTTTATTTTTATCAGCAGTTTCGAGGTTCGTAACGATCGTACATTTCTTCCAATTACACCTTTTCTTTTTCTCCTTGCATCATCGTTTCTTGTGTATTTGCTGAATTATGTCCGGGGTTTGCGGCCGAAAGTTGCAAGGTGGGGGACTCTTCTCGTTGCCGGGCTTTGTGTCATTGTTATTGTTTACCCTTTTATGGAAACTATAAGAAATGCTAAGGAGATAAAAATGGTGGACAGTCGAAAGACGGCAAGTAAATGGATTAATAATAACCTGCCGCCCGGGGCGCAAATCGCTATCGAATCATATTCTCCATTTGTCGATCCTGAACGTTTTTCGATTATGGGTACTAAAAGGATCATAAATCGCGATCCGAAATGGTATGTATTTCATGGTTTCGATTATCTAGTTTTTAGTGAAGGAATGTATCAACGTTTTTACAGAGAGCCAGGAAAGTATCGCAATGAGGTTGCTGCGTATGACTATTTTTTCGATCTTTTCACAGAAGTGAAATACTTCGATGATGGCGGATATGAAGTAAAGGTTTACAGGATTGATTCTTCAAACAAGTAACCATCCGGATTGCAGCAATGTCCGGATTGTAATATCCAGGATATATTGTCATCATGTCAGTCAGGTATTTCAGCCGGGATTTAACCGTCCGCAGGAATGAACTTGCAGATCGAACACTGAAGCAGGTTAAGCGGGAGTTCGGAGCTCGGGTCGAGCCCTTTACCCTGCATCTTCCCCTGCCCGAGCTGCTTGCGGGGGCATGGATGGCGTGCAGGGAGTCACTGCTCGTCGGCTCTGTCAGGCGTGATCTCAAGGAGGCAGCTGCATCGGCTGTTTCCGTGATCAACCGGTGCCCCTATTGTGTTGATGCTCACTCTATCATGGTTCTTGCTTCCTCGGGTAAAGACTATAGCCCGGCATTCCTGTCGGGACACTATGATACCATTGCCGACCCTGATGTCCGAAGGGTTGTCAGGTGGGCAGCCGCGACACGCTCTCCAGGCTCTGATCATCTTCATTCACCGCCTTTTTCCGCCGCTGAGGCAGCGGAGTTTATCGGGACGGCAGTTTTTTTCCATTACATCAACCGGATGGTAACCATGTTGCTGGGGACTTCCCCGCTTCCCTTTTCCTACGGAAAGCTGAAAGAAGCCGCCATTCGTATCGCAGCATGGTTTTTCGGCAGGGCGGTTCGTCAGTCAAAAGAGCCGTGTGCTTCGATTGACCTGCTTCCGCGGGCCGATCTGCCCGAAGACCTCCTATGGTCAAAGTCTTCGCCATGCATAGCCGGTGCGTATGCCTCGTTTTCCAGGGTTCTTGATGATGCCGGAGCAACAGTTCTTTCGGGACAGGTAAAGGCATCTGTTCTCAAGGCTCTCGATGCCTGGGACGGCAGTGATCCTGAACCTCGCAGCGCCCTTGTCACATCCGGCTTTGAAAAGTATACCGGTGCGGACAAGGCTGCAAGCGATCTTGCACTATCTGCCGCGCTGTTTCCCTGGCGGTTGACGGAACGTGACGTTACTGCCTTTTCAAATTATTATCCCGGGGACGAACCGCTTCTTGCTGTGCTTGCATGGGGAAGTTTCAGTGCAGCAAGGCGCATAGGGAGATGGATCGCGTAAAAGCTTAAGAGGAAGATTTATCCCGAGGCTCCTTTTTGGGCAGCCAGCGATGCAACAGAGAAGAAAGAGCGTCGTGGGAGAGCGGTTTGCTTATAAAGTCATTCATGCCTGCTTTCATGCACAGCTCACGATCCTCTTTCAGGGTATGGGCGGTAAAGGCAATGATTGGTATATCAGGATTGATGCAATCGGATGTCGAGGATCTGATTTTTCGTGTTGCTTCAAGCCCATCCATTTCCGGCATCTGGATATCCATAAAGACAAGACTGTACTCTTTTTTTTGCAAGGCCCTGAGTGCATCGACACCGTTTTTTGCAATATCAGCCGAATACTCCATTTTTTTGAGCAGTGCAACAAGAACGCGCTGATTGATGAGGTTATCTTCCACAACAAGAATAGCCGGTTCCGTATTATCGGT
>JAKSDB010000257.1 GCA_022360415.1 Chlorobiales bacterium | reverse complement strand
GAGTCCTGCATGAGCTTTCGAGACCACGTACGACCAGAAAGCTTTCCAGTTAATGGAAAAGAGGTGGAATATTGAAAGGACTATAAATGCAAGACTGAAAATGGTATGCTGATTTTGCCAATCCTGCTTGCTGAGTCCGAATATCTGCCAACTTGTCCAGTTTGCAACTCTGCCGGGTGGTGCCAGATACAGGATGATCCCTGATGCAAACAACATCAAAAACGCAGAAAAAAGACCGAGACTGATAAATGCTCTCCAGCTGAACTGTGTTTTTTTCATTGAGCGGGCTGCTCTGATTGTTTTTCAGGTTCCCTGACCGTTTGCCCTTCTGCTACCGTGTCTTTTTTCCCTTTCAGGGGCGTAAGCCGTATGCGCTTGAGAAACAATCTCCCTTTCAGTTTGTAGGGTTTTGCCGTTACTCTTTCAAGCGCAGTCTGTAACGAGTCGCGTTGTTCAGGAGTGCATACTTTGGCGAGGCTGTTGAAGTGCCAGGCCAGCCGGTACTCTATGAAGGCCTGTTTTGAGCCGATTTGCCGGGCAAGTGCCTTTATTGCAACAGTGTCCGGTTCGGCCTTGACCGCTTCCTGGATAAGCTGCCGTTTCAGGCCCGAAATGGTGACAAGTGCGGGCAGGGTGCCCTGAAAATGCTGATATCTGAGCGTGTTGAATTGCCTGCTCTGTTCGTCGGTCAGGTTAAGCGCCTGTTTGAAAAACGACTGTTTTTTATAACTCGCCGGGGCCTCGACAACCTTTTCGTGTTTCTCCGGGCTTTGGGTGTTCTGCCACCATAACGTGCCGAGCAGGGCAAGATTTAAAACAACAAGTATCGCGAGTATAATTGAGATAATACGTTTGGATGAAAGAATATCCATGCGTAAGTGATTTTAGCGGATGTGGACGTGCGTGTCGTACTTGTTTCTCGGAGAGGACGTTTTGCCGGTAGAAGACCGAGGCTTACTCATTTGATTCCTCAATGCTGCCATTTTCCAGATAATAGGAAAGGGCAGGGCTGCTGTACTCATATGTCAGGCTCTCGAGTGTATCCTGCTTGCTGAACGTTTGTTCGGTGCCGTTCGAAAGCATGAGAACAAGAGCGGAACCGATATTGATGATAAGCAGAAAAGCCATTAGTGCAAGTTTCACACTCCGCATGGATGTGCTTGCTTCTCCGGCGCGGATTGACGCTTCATGTGAAATTCTTTCCATCACCCTGGCTCTGAAAAGGTAATGTGCTTCCAGTCGCGGGAGGTTGTCGAGCGCCTCCATGGTTTTACGGACGTCGGTTTCCATGCGGTCATTCCGGTTCATCATGGTCATTGTTTGTTCCACCTATTTTGACGTTCCTGAGCTGAAATCCTTGCACGGCAAGATGAAAAAAATGGCCGGACGACGGTTTCAAGGTTTTCTGAATATAGCTGATCTGTCGGGAATATGTTGAAAAAACACGCTACGGTCATTGTTTTCTATAATATTTTTCCAGCTTTTTCTGAAGATTTTTTTTTGCTCTGTGAACCAGGGATTCTACCGCTGAAACGGTCGTATGCAGAACTTCGGCAATTTCCTGGTTGGAGTAGCCGTCGTATTTGCTGAGAAGAAACGCTGTTTTCTGGTTGTCAGGAAGCGAGTCCAGCGCGTTTTGCAGAATTTCCGCTCTTTCACCTCCTGTGAGCACTTCTGCGGGTGTTTCCTGGGATGGGAGCGTGATCTCTTCAGCAGGATTGTTCATGCCGATTACCCGTTTCAGTGAAGAAAACCTTTTTTTGCGCTTTTTCTTTCGAAGATGGTCAAGCGATTTTGTGACAGCAATACGGTAAATCCATGTGGACAGCTTTGATTCCTGCCTGAAACTGTCAAGCGAGCGATACGCTTCAAGAAACACCTCCTGTGCGATATCTTCTGCATCTTCCCTGTTCAGCACAAATCGGTAGCAGGTGTTGAGCACCAT
>JAKSDB010000323.1 GCA_022360415.1 Chlorobiales bacterium | reverse complement strand
GCCTCTGTCTTCAAACCAGACGGCAAAACTGATAAACCATACAAGGTGGCCGATACAAAGAATAACCGACAGATGCGAGCTGGAGAAGATCGTCACCGTTTCCGTCCAGAAGTAATAGAAAATACCGGCGGAATAGTGATGTGACAACCCTGCCACAGCATCCCATGCTTTCGCATCGGCTGCCGGAACACCATACATCATTGAAGCGATCCATGCTCCGTCAATGTACCAGCACACTGCCGAAAGCCCTTTGACGCCCCACAGCATCGCAAACCAAAGCTGATCCTGGATCGATACACCGCAGGTACCGCCATACACCGGACCGAGGCATGGGAATGAATAAGAGTTTTTCTTGAGACCGAGGTCATCCCAAAGCGGCGATGTGTGTGAGAAGAATGCAATACGTGCAAGTGCAATAAGTGAGAACAATGAACCTGCAACAATAACATGTGCCATCACCCAGTCGTTAATGCTCGGATCCTCAAACATCCAGTGCAGAATCGGCAAAGGCTTGAGCCAGTAGAACGACATCATGATATTGGTGCCGAAAAAGTTCAGCTCACAAATCGTGTTCCATACGATAACCGCATAAACCGACAGCATCGTGATGAAACAGAGTGCCATGATGGTACCGAGAATCTTGACCTGTGCTTCCTGGTCACGACCTTTGGCAACCCAGATTGATTTGATCTGGCTGTACAGACCATTGATCTGGACCTTGAGCAAATACTGGCCGCCATGGTAAACACCGGCAAAAACGTAGAGAACACCGCAGATGATATGGTTGAAAACAATCAGGTTGATCACAGTCCTGGCCATACCGAATGATTCTCCGTTTTTGGGAAGAATCGCAAAGGCCGGGAACTCCTCAAACTCTTTTGAACCGGAAATGATCTGTCCACCCTCCTGAACGAAATCAAAACTGACACGGTTAAACGGTTCACCATAGATGTAATAGACCAGCTTGTCCATCTCGGCGTAAAAAGGCGCAAAAGATGGCTGCTGGAATGCAACAAAAGCAATAATGCCAAGAGCGATATTCACGTAGCCGATAGCGGTAAGGTGCACCGAAAATGCTGCTTTCATATCATCATTGAGGTGAATCGCAGCATTGGGCGGATTTTTCCACCAGTACAGGCCAAGCGCAAAAAAGACAATAAAAAAGATGAAAGACATAAAAGTCTCTGAGTTTATTGTCTGGAAATCAGGAATCGGCGCAAAACCCAGCACGAGCCACATCACCAGCCCCCAACCGAGGAAAAGCAGCGACATGTAAACCGCATGCGGACCGAGAGCGTCTTTGTAGGTTTTCGCACTGGTACCCTGGAAAACAAGGTCACCGAATTTTCCGAGGAATCTGAACTCGCGGAAATTACCGGCACGCCCGGTAAAGGGATTGGTGAGATTGTGCGTCCAGTGACGCCAGCCGCCGAAAAGAAGAATGGAACCGGAGATGAAATGCAAAAGAGCCCACCCGATGAGCTTCCATGATGCTGCAATCAGATCCTCGGTTCTCGCACTGTACGTGTCGATACCCAGTGAAACCATACGGGGCTTGATGGTCAGGTAGAACCAGTTGTCATGAAAAGCCGGTGCACCGTTCCACGGCAACACCTGCATTCCCGATAAATAGTAGATACCCATAACAAACCCGAGCACACCCAGCAATGCCAGATGGCCACCGACCACCTGCTCATCGTCAACCTTTTCGGTATCAAAAACCTGATACCACTTCGTTGACCGGGTCTCTGTTCGCTGGAACAGAAAACGTCTCATTTGAGCGGCATCCTTTTCTTTGATCACGGACGCCCCGGCAGGCGCACCGTTGCCTTTAGGAGGAGGCACCTTTCCCTTTGGAGGAGGCACTTTCCCCTTTGGCTTGACTCCAGTTGGATTCGCTTGATCAGCCATTGTATTCTCTCCTTTATTTGGACATATTAACTGGTTGAAAAAACCATAAAGAAAATATGAAGCTCACCGTAACTGCATGCATAATCAGAGAGTTCATGTTTGCAACCGTTGTGCTTGCCCTACGTGTATCGGGGTGTTACTGACCGGATCATTACCATGTGCTGCAGTTCTGAACAGACCGGAAAAAACCTTCAACGAAACGATATCGAGAGTTAATTTACTAAAAAAAATCCCGGTTACTGTAGCGATTAAGATAAGAAAATTTATTTAATAATAAATTTTTTGGGCGGGTGTCCTGCAAAGGAAAGCCACCGGATCTGTTATAATAACTGAAGATACCGGCTTTGACAAAGCATCCGCTCCGGCTGGGCTTTGCTGAAATCACCATTATAATCAGGATAGTCTGTTATGCAGATCAACTTTTCAAAAATGTCGGGCGCTGGAAATGATTTCATCGTGATAGATAACATGCAGCGCCTCGTCAGCTTGGCCGAACACCAAATTCTTTCTCTCTGTACCAGAAGAACAGGCATCGGTGCGGACGGCCTTATTCTTGTCGAGCCTTCGGAAACGCTTGATTTCAGCATGCGGTACTATAATGCCGACGGAAAGCCGGGCTCGATGTGCGGCAACGGCGGAAGATGTGCCGCTTATTTTGCATGGGTTTCGGGCATTTCCGGTGAAACAGCCTCTTTCCGGGCAGATGGAAATCGTTACGACGCATGGATAAACGGTGTTGAACGTGTAAAACTGAAAATGACCGTACCCGATGATTTCAGAGACAATTTTTATGCAAACGGATTCTCCTGCCATTTCGTCAATACCGGGTCGCCGCATACGATTATTTATACCGACGGGCTCGACGACATCGATGTCGAGGATGAAGGCAGCTCCATCCGCAACAACCGCAGACTTTTCCCGGAAGG
>JAKSDB010000116.1 GCA_022360415.1 Chlorobiales bacterium | reverse complement strand
GAAGGGGAAAATAAAGATTTCTGTATCCCAGAAGACATGTCCGAGGTATCCTTCCGAGCTGAGAAACTTCGCCCCGATACTTCCGCTTTGTCTCGGACCGTTAATCAGAAGCTGGTACATGTTATAGCGTATGGCCTGCTGGGCGGCACGATCCCCTTCTATCAGGATATCAGCCTGCTTCCAGCACTTCTCCCAGAGCTCGATATGGCTTTTGATTTCCCTGTATGCACCGCTGCGAAGGAATGATTTCAAGCCGCAGACAGTCCCCTTGAACATTTGTTTCCCGGGAATATCCCTGCTCGTATAGACCACCGCGTATTTCTCAAACTCAAAGGAAACTCCTTTTTCCGCGCCCAGGGTCATCTCACTGGTAAACTTTTCTCCGTAGATTCTCGGCTCCCATGTGACGGAAGCTTTGTCATGGTTCACGAGCCGCCATGATGCGGCATTGGAGATACGGATCCCCCGCTCCCTTGTTTTCATTTCCAAATACATCAGATCCCGTCCGCGCTCGATTCTTTCGAGATGAAGGTGCTTCAGTTTTTCTCCGGAGAAAAAACCGCGGTTGAGCACATCACCGTTCAAACCACTCAGCACACGAATCTCTCCCGAAAAGTTTTCGGGAACGATCCTGACCCGCATATATCCCCAGTGTACCTTATGGAGAAACACGAGCTTCGATGTCGCCAATGTCACGATCTTGCCGTCGGGGAGCCTGAACCTCGATTTACGGTGGAGAATCCCCTTTCTCATATCAAGCATCTGCTCATGACGTATCACCTTGCAATCCGGAGGAGATACTTTCCATCCTTGAATCCATAGTGAGACATCGGTCCAGACCGGGCATTTCACCAGTTCCTCGACATCCGCTTCGGACTTGTCGTATATTCCACTGATATACATTCCCCTGTAACTGCCTGGCGGCAGTTCTTCCAGACTACCCCTGATGTTGAGGTAGCCGTTACCGATTGTCATCAACGTTTCGTTGACCTGCAACCGTTTGGGATTGTTTCTGTAACCGCTTCTTGCCAGAAGCCACTGCTTCGGTGAAAGATCGAGCAACTGCAGAGGATCTTTCCTGAAACGGTTATCATCGGCATCGTCTCTTCCCGTATTCATGGGTTCTCCAGATGTTCGAACCTGAAAAAAACACAGATAACCGTATGTTCCTCCGGGGGATAGGAGAGCGAAAGGAGCGGATAGCCTGTAAACAAACAGCAGGGGGGACACGAGGATTCCGTTCTTCACGCTTTTATATGTAACAGTGATGCATTGTTTTATCGTTCCCT
>JAKSDB010000284.1 GCA_022360415.1 Chlorobiales bacterium | reverse complement strand
TCGTCGTGCACCCTGATAACTGCTGGTACGGCGAGATAGACAGTGAGGAAAAGATGGATGAAATCCTCGACGCTCTCGAAGAGGGAGAAGCATGTGAAGCGTATCTGATCAGTGAATAGCGTGGTTCTTCCAAAAAGAGCGGTTGTAAAACGGACGATCTGGAGCAAGGGCTCAAGTGTAGTCACCGATCATTAGTAAGTGGAAGCCAGCGTTGCAGCATACTCTTCATGACCTTGCGTTCAACAGGTTTGGGAACATAATCGTCCATACCAGCATCAAGGCACTGCTGACGATCCTCTTTCGTAGCGTTAGCCGTCATGGCAACGATAGGGATCTCGCTGTTCAGTACCTGGTCGGATTTCCTTATTGTTCTTGTCGCTTCATAACCGTCCATAACCGGCATCTGCAGGTCCATCAGTACCAGACCATACTGTTTCTGCTGAAGCGCGTCGACCGCCTCAGCGCCGTTGAACGCGATATCGATCTTGTATCCCATTTTTTCAAGCATCGCCTTGGCTACCTTCTGGTTTATCATATTATCCTCTACAAGAAGGATATGATTCTCTTCAAGCTCCTTCTCAGCTTCAGCGTGCAGGGTGTCGCCGGAAACTGTATCATCCATCTTTTTCTCGTGACTGTCGTCAACTTTTACTTTTTCAAAAGAGAGTGAAAAAGTAAAAGTTGAACCTTCTCTCTCATTGCTCTCAAGCTTGACATCCCCACCCATGAACGCAACAAGCTTTTTTACAATGGCAAGACCTAGCCCGGTACCACCCTCCTTACGGGTCGATGAGGCATCCAGTTGGGTGAATGGTTCAAAAATCTGGTTTTGCCGCTCCTCCGGAATACCGATACCCGTATCCTTTACTGTGATCCTGAGTACCACCTCTTCATCCGTCTCGGACACCACCTTGGCCTTGACCATAACATGCCCTCTGTAAGTAAACTTGATGGCATTCTGAATCAGGTTCAGGAGAACCTGCTTCATATATCCGGAATAACCAAAGAGAGTTCCCGGTATATTTTCATCTATATCTCCTGCAAGTACAAGGCCCTTGCAACTTGCTTTTTCTTTCATTACCGTAATGATATCGAGGAAAAGTTGGCGAAGATCAAACGCCTCCTTTTCTTCATCGATTTGTCCGGCATCTATTCTGCTGAAATCAAGAATATCGTTGATAAGCATCAACAGTATCTTGGCACTTGAATAGAGCGTATCGGTATAGTAGCGCTGATCCTTGTCCAGCTTTGT
>JAKSDB010000403.1 GCA_022360415.1 Chlorobiales bacterium | reverse complement strand
TTTCTTGAAAAAACAAGATATGCAGGCAAAGGGGCAGTGGTTGTTTCAGCGCATTTCGGTAACTGGGAGCTTCTCGGCATTTGCACAGGCATGCTTGTTGCCCCAATGAACATCGTGGTGAAGCATCAGGGGAATCCATTCATCGATAGATGGATCACCAGACACCGAACAAGACATGGTAACAGTGTTCTTTATCAGGAGCATGCGCTTCGCCGGGGAGTCAAGCTGCTTTCGGATGGGGAGATTGTAACGTTGCTGGGCGATCAGACGGATCCGACAGGTGGTTTTATCACAGATTTTCTTGGCCGGAGTTCGGCTGTTTTTCTCGGCCCGGCCTTTCTCGCGCTGAAAGCCGGTGTGCCGGTGTTTCTCGGAATGTGCAGGCGTCAGGATAACGGTCGCTATATTGTCGAATCACAGGAAATCATGACTTCCGACCTTTCTTTCTGCAGAAAAGATATAGAGGAGCTTACCCGGCGGTATATAAAGGCGATTGAGGTATACATACGCCACTATCCTGAGGAATGGTTCTGGCTGCATAACCGCTGGAAGATTCGGGTTTGAGAACGGTATGCCGGTATGGTCATGTTCCGGGTTCCCTTCCTCTGTTTCCGTGATATATTGTGTGCGGACGGGTTGCGAATGCATCGTTTGAAGTATATTTTACGTTCAGGTGAGATACTATTTTTGAACATAAAGGAAGAGGGATTTATAACAGATAATGATAATGCCAAATCGGGGAGATGCAGAAACGCGGGGAATCTGAAGGGGAGAAAAAACGGTCTGTTTATCCCTCCGGGGCTCTTGTGAGCAGCCAAGGGGGCGAATCTTCACTGAAATTGGTATGGTCGGTTATTGTACGGGGCAGATGGATAATTGCAACCGTTACTTTTTTGTTTGCTTGTGCGGTTTTTTTGTATTCTCTGGCTGCGTCCCCTGTTTATCGGGCAGGCACATATGTGGCGGCCAGAGGCCATTTTGACAAAGAGGCGCTTGCCCTCTTGCGCTCAAGGGATTTTCTGGAAGATTTCGTCCGTGAAAAGGATATTCTCTATCTGATATTCCCTCGCCGATGGGACAGGATCAACGATCAATGGGCTGTTAAGGCAAGCCAGGTTCCGAACTTGCAGGAAGGGGCCGATCTGTTGCAAAAACAGTTGATCTCTAAAAGAAAAAAAAGAGCAGGCCTGTTATATATCGGTATTGATTATTCCGACCCCCATGCTGCCGCGGCTATAGTCAACCGGGTTTTAATGTATCTCAATGAACGGATAAAAGAAGAAGCCCTGGAGAAAGCTGCCAGGCGAGACGCTTATTATGAAAGGAAACTATTCAGGCATGATTCCCTGCTGGTGCACCGTCTGGATTCCCTAGTCGCTATGCTACCAGATATGCCTGCCGGTGCGGTCCTGGGAAATGCTGGCGATAGTTCTGTGGACGATGCAATGCTTAAAAAGTTCCTGAAAGCGATCAGTCTTAAAGAACGTGAAAAGCTGGTCGCAGAAAAACAGTCAAACAATAACATTATCATGCGTGCGAATCTCGCGGCGGAAGAGTTTGCATTCAAAGCGTATGAAGAAGCACGAGCTCCGAAAGAAAGAATATGGCCAAAAACTCCTTTCATCTTTGCAATGGCCATAGCGACGGGAATTTTCTCGGGTTTTTTAATCGCTTTTATAAAGGAAGTGGCCGTGCAACCGGTTCGGGATGGCTCCTGACCGGCTCTCCGCTGTGCCTGCGAAGAACATGAATGTTGGGTTAATTGAAAAGAAGGCAGTACTGTGGCTGGATATGAAGGTGGAAATCGTTTTCAGAAGAAAGTTCAGAGTTTTCTCTCTTCAGCGTTTTTGATGTTGCAGAGCTCGATGCTCTCTCTTCCCCTGAGAGCCAAACAGGCCACGGCGTTTATTCTGGATGGAATACTCGTGCTGGTTACCGTTTGGCTTGCTTGTTCATTTCGTTTCGAAATGTGGCATGTTCCCCATGGAGGGCAATGGCTGGTTTATGTTATCGCCTTGGCCATATCTCTTCCGGTGTTTTACAGCGCAGGGTTGTATAACTCGGTTTTCAGGTTCAGTGAATCAATGGCTATCAAGCAGCTTATTAAAGCTGTAACCGTTTATGGAGTGCTGTTTTTTCTCATACTTGTGCTGCTGAAAATCCAGGGGGTCCCGCGCTCAATAAGTATCCTTCAGCCGATGATGCTCTTTCTGTTCCTTCTTGCAAGCAGGGGAGGCGTGCGCTTTTTGCTCAATACCAGGTTGCAGTTCGGTCATTGCAGAGCTGCTGACAAGCGGTTGCTTATCTATGGTGTTGGTTCTGCCGGCATTCAGCTTGCGATTGCAATAGAGGAAGGAGCACAGTCCTTTCTGGTTGGCTTTATCGATGACGATCCGAAGTTTCATGGCCGTCTGGTGAAAGGGCTGCGGGTGTTCTCCTTTGAGGAGGTTCCCGGCGTCATAGAAAAGGCTATGGTCACCGATATTCTTCTGGCGATACCTTCTGCGGCCCCTTCCAGACGCAAAGAAATTCTAAGGGCTTTGCAGCCTTTTCATGTACATATCCGTACTCTTCCGAGCATTGAGGATATGACCGGAGGAAATGTTTCGGTTGCAGATGTAAAAGAGGTGGATATTGAAGACCTGCTTGGCCGTGATCCGGTCTCTCCCGATCTTTCACTCATCGGGCGTAATATAGCCCGAAAAACGGTTGCAGTGACCGGAGCCGGTGGAAGTATTGGCAGAGAATTATGCCGACGGGTGCTTTTTTCCGGTGCCGCAAGGCTGCTGCTGGTTGATCATTCCGAGTTCAATGTCCACGACGCCTATCTTGAGCTCGATCAATACAGAAAACGAAAGGCCTTGAGCACGGATCTTGTTCCCCTGCTCTGTAATGTTGCCGAAGAGAACCGTTTCGGGTACATTTGCAGTGAATACCGACCTCAAACAGTTTATCATGCCGCCGCCTACAAACATGTTCCCATGGTCGAGCAGAATCCTGTGGAAGGCGTGCGCAACAATGTTTTCGGAACACTCCATGCCGCCCTTGCCGCTCTTGAGTACAACGTGGAGAATTTTATCCTTGTCAGCACCGACAAGGCTGTTCGTCCCGCCAATGTTATGGGTGCAAGCAAGCGGTTGTGCGAGATTATTTTACAGGCTTTGGCTGCCGAGAAACATGATACGGGTACCTGTTTTTCCATGGTGCGCTTTGGAAACGTCTTGAACTCGAGCGGTTCGGTTATACCGCTGTTTCATGAGCAGATCCGGGAAGGCGGACCTGTTACCGTTACTCATCCTGAAATAACAAGATACTTCATGACCATTTCCGAAGCAGTACAGCTTGTCGTCCAGGCAGGTGCAATGGCCCGTGGAGGCGAGGTTTTTGTGCTCGATATGGGAGAGCCTGTAAAGATTTTTGATTTGGCGAAACGCCTGATCGAGCTTTCAGGGCTGACGGTCGGCGATAATAAAGCGGAAGGAAATATCCGCATTGAGTTTATCGGATTGCGGCCGGGAGAAAAACTCTATGAAGAATTGCTGATCAGTGACAATCCCCAGCCAACAGACCATCCGAGAATATTCAAGGCCCACGAAGAATTCATTTCCTGGGCGGAGCTTGAGAAACATTTGGCAAAGATGGAACAGTTGCTGCGGGAAAATGATGTTGCAGGACTTTCTGAGCTGCTCGGGTTGCTCGTTAACGGGTATTCTGTTCCACGAAAGCAGTCACGCCCCTTGGTTAGCACTTCATGATAGCCGGGAATGATGAAACTGTATTGAGTATACATGTCCGACGCATTACTACATAAACTATTCAACCTGCTGACACCGGCTCAAAGAAAGGGACTTGTGGTTCTGTTCCTGTTGATGTGTGTCGGTATGGCTCTCGAAACACTGGGTGTAGGGCTTGTGGTTCCTGCGCTTGCATTGTTCACGCAAAAGGATATCGTAATACAGTACCCACAGGTAAAACATCTGCTTGACATCCTTGGCGACCCTGATCAGGAAACGCTTGTAATCGGGGGAATGCTGTTGCTGCTTGCGGTCTACATTATGAAAGCGCTTTTCCTTGTTTTTCTCGCATGGCGACAGAACCGATTTGTTTACAGGCTTCAGGCCGATGTTTCACAAAGGTTGTTCGAGACCTATCTGTCGAAGACATACACGTTTCACCTGCAGCGAAACTCTGCGCAGCTGATACGCAATGCGACATCGGAAGTAACTCTGTTTTCAAACAAGTTTATGGTGTCATCAATGCACCTTGTCAGGGAATCGCTGGTGCTTCTGGCGCTTTGTGTTCTGCTTTTTTTGATCGAGCCATTGGGTGCGATGGCGATTGTCGGTTTGTTTGGCATGCTTGGCCTTGTTTTTTACAGGATTACGCGCAGTTATATCGACCGTTGGGGTCAAGTGCGTCAGAAACATGAGGGAATGCGTATCCAGCATCTTCAGCAGGGGCTTGGTGGTGTTAAAGATGTGAAGGTTCTTGGAAGGGAGTCTGAATTTATGGGTCAGTATGACTTTCACAATAAAAGAGTTGCCAGGGTCAGTCAGCTTGAAGCAACGATGCAGCAGATCCCGAAGCTATGGGTAGAGCTCATTGCTGTAGGGGCATTTGTCATGCTGGTGTTGACGATGCTTGCCCGTGGTGAGGTGTTCGAGGAAATTATTCCGAAAATCGGGCTTTTCGCTGTTGCTGCTTTTCGTCTCATGCCTTCGGTTAACCGTATTCTGTCTGCAGTTCAGACCATCAGGTATAGTCATCCGGTCGTTAATATGCTTATCGAGGAGCTTGCTTTGGATAGTTCGCAGGTTTCATTTCCGAAAACCGGAAATCATTCACTGAAGCACGAATTGACTGTAAACCGGATTTCATACAGCTATCCAGGCAAACAAAATCCGGCTCTTGCAAATATATCGCTTGTAATAAAAAAAGGAGAGACGATTGGTTTTATCGGCATGAGCGGAGCCGGAAAGAGCACAATTGTCGATGTTATCCTTGGCCTGCTTCCTCCTTCGGATGGTGCCATACTGGTTGACGGAAAAGATATTCAGAATAATCTGAGGGGGTGGCAGTGTCAGATCGGTTATGTTCCTCAAACAATTTTTCTTACCGATGACACACTCCTCAGAAACGTTGCTTTTGGCATTCCTGCCGGTAAGATCGATGAAGACACTGTGTGGTCTGCTTTGAAAGCAGCCCAGCTCGAAAGTTTTGTCAAAAGCCTGCCAGACGGGCTCGATGCGGTATTGGGTGAGCGCGGCATCACGTTGTCTGGCGGACAGAGGCAAAGAATAGGTATTGCAAGGGCACTCTACCATGATCCCGAGATCCTTGTACTTGATGAAGCAACAAGCTCTCTTGATACTTCTACTGAGAGAGAAGTGATGTCTGCCATTCATGCCCTGCACGGTAATAAAACAATCATCATTGTTGCGCACCGTTTATCCACTGTGGAAAGATGCGACCGGTTGTACAGGCTCGATGATGGCAGAATTGCAGATGAAGGTTCTCCTGAAAAGGTGATAGACGCTTTACAGGAGGGTCACAGTGTATGGATGAAATGATTGTATATGTGTGTTTACCCTTACGAGATTTTGTATGAGGTACTCTGCAATATGATAGAACGCACAAGCAAAGATAGAATTGACCGGTAGATACAACCATTCAGCATTGAACATTTCTTTCAAAAAGCTATCTGATATGCCTTCATTACGATGTAAACTTTTATGTCACTCTGTAAGCCCTCATCTTCAGCAGCTTTATACCGGCTTTGGCTTGCTTGCGAAAAGAGGTGTAATTGAGTTGACTCAAAATATTTGTAATTACGGAAAGAGAAATGCAATAAGTTTAAAAAATTACAGGGATTGGACGCATGCTCATTTGCGAGTGGAGTTGTTCGATCAAAATAAAAAAAGAATAGTTGCCTTTTTCGATAACCAAGATGGAGAAGAAATCGAGGTACACCATCTTGAAGAGTGTGATATATATTTCAAGCGCTCCTACTCAAGCCACTATATTTCAAAATCCCATCATAATAATAAAGAAAAAATATATCCTTTAGGACTGAATTATAAGGTGCTTCCTGATACATTGAGTTTATATGCATTGCAAAGAAGTTTGTTGGTTTCTGATCCGATAGTTAAAATGGCAAGAAGTTCGATTGAATCAGTTGATTCAAAGAACTTATTGATGTTCCACCCCAGGTTATGTCATCTTCAGTCATTACCATTGCCTTCGCTCGAACCTAAGGTCCTCTTTATGGTGACAGCTTATAATCCTGATTCATGCGAAGTAAGAAATAAAGAAGAAAAAGATGAGAGAATTCACAATAATGAGTTTAGAGCCGCGTGTATTCGAGCTTTGCGAAAAGAGCTGGGCCAGAATTTTTATGGAGGATTTATACATAACAAATTTACGAAAGAAAACTACAGTGATTTATTGATAGATAATGCTATCAATTCAAAAAAAGGTAATTATTTGAATTTGCTTAGAAAATATCCGATATGTGTAGCAACCACCGGATTAGAAGGGTCAATAGGATGGAAGTTTGCGGAATATGTGGCTTTTTCAAAAGCTATTATAACAGAAAAATTGCAATATGATGTACCTGGAAATTTAATGAAGAATGTAAACTACCTTGAATTTTCAATGCCTTATGAATGTGTTGAAAAGGCAATGCAGCTAATAAACGATCCTGATTTAAGAAAAATGATGATGATAAACAATTGGGATTACTACAGACATTATGTCGCTCCGGATATGATGATACTTAACGCATTATCTATTGCTATGAAAAATATAAGATGATTTTTTTTGCTCAAAGAAGGTAAAAGTTTTTTTAGCTATATGGATGATTTATATAACGTGAATTGTTTAAGGTGTGAAGAATGAAGCTAAAAAAGAAAATAAAGACTGAAATTGTATGGCCTCTTCAAAAAGTTATTTTCTCCACAAATTATCTGCTGAACAATTATAAAGAGATTGTATGGCTAATCGGGGATGGAAGGAGCGGGACTACATGGCTTGCCAGTCTTATCAATTATCGCAAGAAATATAGAGAAATGTTTGAGCCATTTCATCCATGGTTGGATGAAAGAATGGGCTTTTTTATGCCGCACCTTTATATGAGGGAAAATAATGAGAACGCAAACCTGAAAATGGCAGCTGAGGAGGTTTTTACCGGGAAATATATGTATGAAAGAGTCGACGCGGGAAATTATTCCATGCTTTACAACGGTCTTTTAGTGAAAGATATTTTTGCTAATCTTTTTTCTTACTGGATTTCAACACGTTATCCCGAGATAAAAATAATTTTATTGATTCGAAATCCTTTCGCGGTAGCTCTATCAAAGTGTAAAAAGAAAAACTGGTTGTGGCTCAATGACCCAATGGCGCTGCTTGACCAGAAGGACCTTTATGACGATTATCTTCAACCATTCGAGGATGTAATAAGAAAAACAAGATGCGAAAATGATTACCTGTTGTGTCAGATACTCATTTGGTCTATAGTGAATTATGTCCCTCTTCGACAGTTTGATCCTGGTAAAGTGCAAGTAGTGTTTTATGAGGATGTTGTGACTAACCCAGGACATGAAGTAAGCAAAATATTCGATTTCATAAGAAAGGGACAGTATCAACGTCAAGTTAAACTCAGTGACAAAGTTATCAACAAGCCAAGTAAATATGCAGGAAAAGAAAGTAATATCATAAAGGGGACATCGCCTCTCACGTCATGGAAACAAGAAATGACCCCGAGGCAGATTGAAAGGGGCATGGGCATCCTCGAGAAGTTTGGTTTTGATGAATTATACGATGACAGTTCAATGCCGGACAGAAATGTGATCAACAGTATACAGAAATCCTGATAAATACAGCATTATATTCAGGATATATGAGTCGATCGAGGAACAAAATTGCCATTCTGCTGCCTTCACTAAGATGCGGTGGCGCAGAGCGGGTGGCTGTAACACAAGCCAATGGTTTGGCATCCAAAGGAATAGCGGTTGATCTGGTTTTAGTCAAGGCAGAACTTTTCTTAGAGATGTCTGTTCTAATGTTCGCATAGTGGACCTAAACCTATCACGTACTCTTTTTTGTCTGCCCAGACTCATACGTTATTTCCAGAAAGAACGTCCTGATGCGGTATATTCGGTCATGAGCCATGTCAATGTAATTACTCTTGTTGCTCGTTTGGTTTCGCGAGTATCGACTCGAGTTATTGTAAGTGAGCATAACCATTACTCAGCGCCCTGTTTGCATTCGCATTCTCTGCGAGCACAGATAATGAAATATACTATGCATTTGTGCTATCCCTTTGCAGAAAGTATTGTTACCGTTTCAAAAGGAGTTGCCAATGGTCTTGTTGAAATGTTGTGATTATCGGAGAAATTGATCCGGGTTATTTACAATCCGGTTGTGACTTCGGATCTTGTCAAAAACAGTCTGGAACCTTTGGCGCACCCCTGGTTTTATCCTGGAGAACCGCCTGTCATTCTGGGGGTTGGTCGACTGGTGCAGCAGAAAGATTTTCCCCTCTTAATCAGGGCCTTTAGCAGGCTGCGGAAACGCCGGGAGGCTCGTCTGATGATTCTCGGAGAAGGACCGTTAAGACCTGAACTTGAAGCCCTAGTCGAGACACTGGATTTGAAGAAGGATATATCGCTGCCGGGATTTATAGCAAATCCCTATGCATACATGCGTTGTTCAGCTTTGTTCATACTTTCTTCAAGGTGGGAAGGTTTCGGTAACGTTCTCGTGGAGGCAATGGCGTGCGGTACTCCTGTTGTATCTACTGATTGTCCAAGCGGTCCATCAGAAATTCTTGAAAACGGCAAATGGGGGAGGCTGGTTCCTGTGGGGGATGTCAATGCAATGGCTTTTGCTATGGAGTCAGCTTTGATTGAGCCTTCCACACATGATACCGCCATGCGTGCTGCAGATTTCAGCGTGGAACAGGCTATTTCTTCTTATATACAGGTACTGCTGACGGAAGATTAATCTACTTGATGTCAATGATTCTAAGGCTTGGCAAGGTTATGACGAAAATGAGATGGCTTTTTTACGGCTTACTGTTATGTGACGGTGAATCGGGCCAGACCAAAGTTGTATTGCTTTTTTATGATCACAAAACGATTGGGAGGTAACATCAAATTTCCATCTGGATATAAGCTGACAAATGCATCAGAAGGCGCAGGCAATGATAGGGAAAAGTTAGTTATGAATGAAAAGATTATTAAAGTTCAGCATATTATCACCAGCCTTTCTCGAGGCGGTGCTGAAACAATGCTCTATAAGCTGATTGAATCGCTGCCGTGTGACTCAGGGTTCAAACATTCTGTCATCAGCTTGACCGGTGAAAATGCATTTGATTTTGCCTCGATGGGAGTGCCGGTGAAAAATCTTGAGATGCAACGTGGAATTCCCAGCGTAAAAGCATGGAAACTTCTGCGGCAACATGTACGCGCTTTCACTCCTGACTTGATACAGGGCTGGATGTATCATGGTAACTTTGCAGCATCCATTGCCGCCAATAGTAGAAAACCGGTTTTTTTTGGTATGCATTATACCCTCTCCAGGTTTAAAGAAGAAAAAAGAGTGTTGAAAGCATTGATCTATATCGGTGCGTATATGGCGCGAGGCAGCGTATCACGTGTTGTATACTGTTCCCAAAAAAGCAGGAGACAGCATGAGGCTATCGGGTATCCTGCCGCAAAGTCGGTTTTTATTCCGAACGGCTATGACTGCGAACGTTTTCGTCCTGCGGAAAAAGGAAAAAACAACGCCCGTGCTGCCGCAGGCCTTGTTTTGCCGGAGGATGCTTTAGTGGCAGGCCATGCGGCACGCTACCATCCCATGAAAAACCATTTGGGGATTATTCGTTCTTTTTCCGATGTGGTAAAAAGACAGTCCAGGGCACATCTTGTCATGATCGGACGTGATGTGACGCCGGAGAATGCCGCCCTTCAGAAAGCTGTGAGTATGGCCGGGCTCCGGGGTAGGGTTCATCTCTTGGGTGAAAGAAACGATATGGCCAGGATGATGTCGGCTTTCGATGTTTATCTTTCAGGTTCATCATGGGGAGAGGCGTTTCCGATAGTATTGGGAGAGGCCATGTCCTGTGGAGTACCGTGCATAGCAACTGACGTGGGCGATTCCTCTTTGCTTATTGGTGATACAGGGCGAATTGTTCAGCCTGGAGACGAAGCGGCGCTGGCAGCTTCGATTCTTGAAATACTTTCCATGTCTGAGGAAGACCGCCTGGCACTTGGAAATGCGGCTCGCAATCGCGTGGTTAGTGAATTCAGCTTGCCGGCAACAGCGGGTCGTTACGCGGAACTCTACAGAGAACTGTCTGGCAGGTGCTAAAAAGCAAAGTACAGTTTCTCATATAACGCGGTATTGATAGGGTAATATCAGGTGAGCCTGGGGTAGTACAACCCCAAACTATTATTCGACAATGGAAACCATCACTCCGGGTACGGCTGCAGGATTTTATCTGATGCTCGTAAGCTTCGCTGTGCCATTGCTTTTCAAGGATTTTCGCAGGGATTCCGTAAGCCTTGTCCTGTTCTGGTCCCTGCTTTTTCTATGCCATTCTGTGGCGTTGACGAATGCCTTTTATTCAACAACTTATGGTGCGGGCGCTGACGCAATAGTGTTTTACAACAAAGCTGTAGAGTTGCCTTTGTGGGATGAATTCAAATTGAGATACGGCCTTGGTTCAGCTTTCTATATAAACTATCTGGGAGTGCTTTTTTATTATTTGGGCCCTTCGGTTTTCCTTGCGTCGGAGCTTTCGGTGCTGGCTTTCATGTTTTCCTGCATCTGTCTTTTCAAGCTGATGTCCATCACGGGACTTTATACGTACAGGAGATGGGCACTTGCATTTTTTGGGGGGCTACCGACCATGTGGCTGCTAAGTTCTATTCCTATGAGAGAGGCTTACGAGTACCTGTTTTTTATGCTGACGGTGTATTTCGGTATTAAAATGCATGCTGAAAAAGATCTTCGTTACTATCCGATAGTTTTGTTGTTCGCTTTCTGTATGAGCCTGTTTCACAAGGGTCTGGTATTGTTTATGGTACCGCTCGTTGTGATACTTACATTGTTGCATTTTGACAGTAGAGGTCCTGCCAGGATTATTCCCGGTAACTCTCGGAAATACCGCTTTTCTCT
>JAKSDB010000276.1 GCA_022360415.1 Chlorobiales bacterium | reverse complement strand
GTTTCCAGGGCGGTAGTCGTTCGCTGTGCCAAGGAGCAGAGAAGAAAGGACGGCTCATATATACGTTTCGATGAAAATGCGGTTGTCCTGCTCAATGCGCAGGGCGAGCCTCGTGGGACACGTATTTTCGGCCCGGTTGCAAGAGAGCTGAGAGACAGGAAATATATGAAGATTGTTTCGCTGGCCCCTGAAGTGCTGTAAGGGTCCTGATGTTCAAAAGCGGGAGTAACTCAGCTGGTAGAGTCACAGCCTTCCAAGCTGTTGGTCGCGGGTTCGAGTCCCGTCTCCCGCTCAGGTTTTGTGAAAAATATCTCCAGAGTAAAACATGAAAACAGGTATTAACCAGGTTAAGCTGCACGTAAAGAAAAACGACACGGTCGTTGTTCTTGCAGGAAACGACAAGGGGAAAACAGGGAAAGTGCTGAGGGTGTATCCCCAGAAAAACAGGGTTATTGTCGAGGGTGTGAATATCAGAAAGCGTCATGTGCGTCCATCCCAGGCACATCCTCAGGGAGCTATTGTCGAACGCGAGTTTCCCATTCACGCTTCCAATGTCAGGAAAGGTTAAACAGCTTATGAACCAGGCAGGATGACCACGACCATCCTGCATAATGTCAGAGAAAAAGATGCCAAAGAAGAAAACTGAAAAAGAAGCGGCTGCTGAAAGTTCAAAACCCCGGCTGGAGACTGCTTACAAGGAGGCGGTTGTCCCCGCACTTGTTGAGCGGTTCAAATATAAAAATGTCATGATGGTTCCGAAGCTCTCCAAAATATCAATTAATATCGGTGTCGGGGAGGCCGCTGCCGAACCCAAACTGCTTGAAACAGCAATCCAGGAGCTTGGACAGATCACCGGCCAGAAACCGCAGGTACGCAAGTCCAGAAAAGCGATTTCGAATTTCAAGCTGCGTGAGGGACAGGCTATCGGTTGCAGGGTGACACTCAGAAAGAAATATATGTATGAATTTCTGGAAAGGTTTGTTACACTGGCCGTACCGAGAATTCGTGATTTCCGGGGACTGAGCACGTCCAGTTTCGACGGTCGCGGCAATTACACGGTTGGGGTCAGGGAGCAGATCATATTCCCGGAAATCGATATTGACAAGGTGCCGAAAATCCAGGGTATGGATATCAGCTTCGTGACGACAGCGAAAACTGACGAAGAAGCGTTCGCTCTGCTCTCCGAGCTTGGTATGCCGTTTCGAAAAACGAACAACTAATCAAAGGAAAAGATGGCAAAGAAAAGCGTGATCGCAAGAAACGAGAAGAGGAAAGCGCTGGTCGAAAAATATGCAGCAAAGCGCGAAGAGCTGAAAAAGGCCGGTGATTATGAAGCTCTCGGCAAACTTCCGAGGAACAGTTCTTCCACAAGGGTCAGAAACCGGTGCGTACTGACCGGAAGAGGGCGGGGTGTGTACGAGAAATTCGGTCTCTGCCGTCAGATGTTCCGCAAGCTTGCCCTTGAAGGAAAACTGCCGGGCGTCAAAAAAGCAAGCTGGTAGCGCGATCGTGCATCCTGAGGTGACCCGAAAGAGTTCAATTTGAAAGTAATTAACAGTGTACTATGCCTGTAACCGATTCAATAGCCGACTATATTACCCGCATCAGAAACGCGGGTAATGCAAAAAACACAACGACGGATATACCGTACTCAAAGCTGAAGGAAAATGTTTCAAGGCTCCTGGCTGAAAAAGGGTACATCAAAAACTACACGGTGATAACAGCCGAACAGTTTCCCTTTATCAGGGTTGAGCTGAAATATACCGACGACGGTTCACCGGCAATCAGGGAGATTACAAGGGTCAGCAAGCCCGGAAGAAGGGTTTACGAAGGTAAGTACCTGAAAAAGTATCTGGGAGGTCTCGGACTGTTTATACTTTCAACGTCGAAAGGCGTCATTACCGATAAAGAGGCCAGAGAACAGGGAATCGGCGGAGAGGTACTGTTCCGTATTCTTTAATTAACAAGCCAAAGCGTTCAGGGAAATCATGTCAAGAATAGGAAAAATGCCGATCAAACTGGCAGAACAGGCAAAGATAGAGATAAAAGACAACGTTATAACGGTTTCCGGCCCGAAGGGCACGCTGCAACAGGAAATGGTCCCGGAAATCGCTGTGGCCGTCAAGGACGGGGAAGTTGCCGTAACGCGTATCGACGACAGCAAGCGCTCGAAGGCAATGCACGGTTTGTACAGAATGCTCATCAGTAACATGGTCGAGGGTGTGACCAGCGGATTCAGCAAGAAACTGCTTATCAACGGTGTCGGTTTTCGCGCCGAGAAGAAAAATGAGTTTCTCGCGCTTTCGCTCGGCTTTTCGCACATGATTTACTTCAAGGCCCCTGAAAACATTGCCATAGAGTGCCCGGATCCCACATCAATTGTCGTCAGCGGCATCGATAAAGCCCTCGTCGGACAGGTCGCAGCAAAAATCCGCTCCTTCCGCAAACCCGAGCCTTACCGCGGTAAAGGGATCAAATACTCCGATGAATTCGTACGCCGCAAGGAAGGAAAGGCAGCAGGCAAGTAAGATAACAGTCAAACAAGCGTCAGGTAATATAATTTTCAGGATAAAGAAATGGGACAAGTCGTAAAAGTAGCGCGCAGGCAGAAAATCAAGAAGCGCAGCAAAGCCAGGGGGCAGGGGACTGCTGAAAAACCGAGACTTTGCGTGTACAGAAGTTTGTCGCAGATTTACGCACAGCTGGTCGATGATGGTAACGGTTCCACCCTGCTGGCTGCTTCCAGCATGTCGAAAGAAAACAGGGATCTGAAAGGTTCAAAAACCGACATCAGCCGAACTGTCGGCAAACAGATAGGCGAGAAAGCTGTCGAGAAGGGGATTACTAAAGTGGTATTCGACCGTAACGGGTTCCGGTATCACGGCAGGGTTCAGGCCCTCGCAGAAGGTGCCAGGGAAGCCGGACTGGTCTTTTAAAACAATAGAAGGAAAGTGTTCATGGTGAAGAAAACCGCGAAAAATATCAGGCCCGGTGAGTTGAACCTCAAAGAAAAGCTGGTCCATATCAACAGAACCGCTAAAGTTGTCAAAGGCGGCAAGAGGTTCGGTTTCAATGCTATCGTTGTTGTCGGTGACAAGGAAGGGCATGTCGGATACGGTCTCGGGAAGGCAAATGAAGTTCAGGATGCAATTGCCAAAGGCGTCGAGGATGGAAAGAAAAATGTTATCAAGGTTCCGATTGTAAAGGGTACTATCCCGCATCAGATCGTTGCAAAATACGGCTCGGCGAAAGTGATGATGAAACCGGCGACGCCCGGTACCGGTTTGATCGCAGGCGGTGCGGTTCGCGCTGTTCTTGAAATGGCTGGCGTTCATGACATTCTGGCCAAGTCGCTTGGCTCGTCCAATCCCCATAATGTCGTAAAAGCCGCTATCAGAGGTCTCGAAACTATTTCCGACGCCTATGATGTTGGTGAAAGACGTTCAAAAAGTTTGAAAGAGGTTTTTGAAAGCTAAACAGAGCGTGTGAACAATGAGCGATAAAAAGATAACCATCACCCAGGTACGCAGCACGATCGGGTGTACAAAAAAACAGAAGGCCACTATCAAGGCTCTGGGGCTGGGCAGACCGAACTACAAGGTTGAGAAACCAGACAACCCGTGCACGAGAGGCCAGGTAAGGGTTGTTCAGCACATGGTGAAAGTCGAAGAGCAGTAAGTGTTTCAATAATTGCAAGTCAGGGATTGAAAAAATGGATTTAAGTTCACTACGTCCTGCAAAAGGTGCAGTAAAGAACAGGAAAAAGATTGGCCGGGGACCTGGATCGGGGAGCGGGACCACGGCAGGAAAAGGTAACAAGGGCCAGCAATCGAGAAGCGGGTATTCACGCCCCATATCGGAAGGCGGCCAGATGCCGATTTACAGAAGGCTGCCAAAGTTCGGGTTTTCCAAACCAAACAGAAAGAATGTTATTCCGGTAAATCTTTCGCAGATTGCCCTCTGGATCGAGAATAAAAAGGCGTCGGCGGAAAAAATTACCATCGAGGACCTTAAAAAGCTTTGCAGTGCAAGCCGGGCCGATTATTTCAAAGTGCTCGGTAACGGGGAACTGAAGTCACCGGTGAACATAACCGCTCATTTTGTCAGCAAAACAGCCGAAGAGAAAATACAGAGAGCCGGCGGAACCATTACTCTGGCGTCACGAACACTTCTCGAAGCTGAAAGGATCAAGGATCTGCCGCTCGATGAAGCGCTTATGAAACCGAAAGCCCGTGTAAAAAAGACGAAAGAACAGAAGTCCTGAACAGTTCATTGATCACTTATGAAGCTGACTGAGAGCCTCCAGAACATCAATAAAATTCCCGAACTGCGGCAGCGGATCCTGTACACGCTGCTGATCTTGTTTATTTACAGAATCGGCTCCCATATAACTCTGCCGGGTGTTGACGCCGCAGCAGTATCGGGAGCATCGCAGACACATGCAAACGACCTGTTCGGGCTGTTTGATCTCTTTGTGGGAGGTGCGTTTGCCAGGGCGTCGATCTTTTCACTGGGGATCATGCCGTATATCTCGTCGGCAATCATTGTCCAGCTGCTTGGCGCAGTTACCCCCTATTTCCAGAAACTGCAGAAAGAAGGTGAGGAGGGGCGACAGAAAATCAACCAGTATACCCGCTACGGGACCCTGGTCATCGCTTCGCTTCAGGCATGGGGTGTCAGTGTGAGCCTTTCGAGTCCGGCAACCTTCAAGACGCCGGTCGTTCCCGATCCCAGCTTTTTCTTCGTGGTTTCTACTGTGGTGATTCTTACCGCAAGCACACTTTTTATCATGTGGCTCGGTGAAAAGATCACCGAGAGCGGGATAGGGAACGGCATATCGCTGATCATCATGATCGGTATTCTTGCACGTTTTCCACAGTCGCTCTTCGCGGAGATTCAGTCTGTTGCTCTCGGCAGCAAAAACTGGATCGTAGAGGCTGTCATACTTGTTTTGATGGTTGTGATCGTTGCGGCGGTGGTTGTTTTGACAGTCGGTACGAGACGTATCCCCGTTCAGCACGCCAAAAGGGTGGTCGGAAGAAAAATGTACGGCGGCGGAACACAGTACATTCCAATGAGGGTCAATACGGCAGGGGTTATGCCGATTATTTTCGCACAGTCGATCATGTTTCTGCCGAGTACGCTGATTTCATTTTTCCCTGAAAGCGAGGCCATGCAGAATGTTGCCAATATATTTGCCTATGACTCATGGTGGTACGCTCTCATGTTCGGGGTAATGATTGTGTTTTTCACCTACTTTTATACGGCTATTGCTTTCAATCCTAAAGAGGTTGCCGATACCATGCGCCGCCAGGGTGGTTTTATTCCCGGCGTTCGTCCCGGAAAAAGCACGGCGGATTTTATCGACAACATTCTGACAAGAATAACGCTGCCCGGCGCGATATCCCTGGCATTCATTGCTGTACTGCCGACGTTTCTTACAAAATTTGCCAATGTGACGCCAGGCTTTGCACAGTTTTTCGGCGGCACAAGCCTCCTGATTATTGTTGGTGTAGGGCTTGACACACTCCAGCAGATAGAAAGTCATCTGCTGATGCGTCATTATGACGGTTTTATGAAGTCGGGCAAAGTTCGCGGCCGCAGATAGCGGCGAAGCGGAAGTAACCTATGATCACAATCAAAAGCCAGAGAGAAATCGAGCTGATGAAGGCGTCCGGTGCCATTGTCGCACAGGTGCTCGACCTGATAGAGCAGGAGATACAGGAGGGAATGTCCACGCTTCAGCTTGACCGTATAGCGGAAACCTATATTCGTGATCACGGTGGGGTCCCGAGTTTTCTCAATTACTCGCCCAAGGGTGATCCTGATGTTCCCCCCTATCCCGCGACACTCTGCGTTTCAATCAATGAAGAGGTTGTGCACGGGGTGCCGAGTGACGGCAGGATTATCAGGGAAGGCGATATCGTTTCCGTTGATTGTGGTGTGTTCAAGGGTGGATATCATGGTGACGCCGCCCGAACCTATATGATCGGAGAAGTTGACAAAAAGGTTCGGGAGCTGGTCAGGGTTACGAAAAAGTGTCTTGAGAAGGGGATTGCCCAGGCGATTGCCGGGAACCGCCTTCACGATATATCGGCAGCCGTGGAAGAACATGCCCGCTCACACGGATTCAGTGTTATTGAAAATATGGTTGGACACGGGATTGGTGCCGAATTGCACGAGGAGCCGCCCGTTCCGAATTACGGGAAGAGAAAAACAGGCGTGAAACTGAGAGAGGGAATGGCACTTGCTATCGAGCCGATGATCGCAATGGGACGGTCGAGAAACGCAGTTGCCAGAAACGGCGCATGGGTGGCTGTAACCGAAGACGGTATGCCGTCAGCGCATTTTGAGCATACGATTATCGTCAGAAAGGACAGAGCTGAGATAATGACAGTGCCCTGAGGCGGCCGGAATTCTTTCTACTACGGAACTGAAAAAAAGGAGTTTGTAACATTGGCGAAGGAAGATGCAATTGAAGTTGAAGGTGAAATTCTCGAGGCGTTGCCTAACGCTCAGTTCAAGGTAAAGCTCGAAAACGGCCTGGAAATCCTGGCGCATGTGTCCGGAAAGATTCGAATGCATTATATAAGGATTCTTCCCGGAGACAAAGTCAAGGTTCAGATTTCTCCTTATGACCTGACCAAGGGTAGAATAACATACAGGTACAAGTAGGGCCGGGATGAAGTGTTTTTTGAAAAGGTTGTTCTCATTGGTTGTTTTTTCGGATTTTTGCTATATTATAGGCCTTTTCTGTTTTGGGCCATTACTATCACAGCAGGGGATTAATCATGAAAGTTTATTCATCTATAAAAAAACGTTGTGAGCACTGCCGCATTATCAGGCGCAGAGGGAAAAGGTTTGTGATTTGCAAGGTGAATCCGAGTCACAAACAGCGTCAGGGTTGATGGAGAGCAGAATCACGAATAACGAATTACAAAAAAGACTATGAGGATTGCTGGGGTAAATTTACCGCTGAACAAGCATACGGTTATTGCCTTGACACATATTTACGGCATCGGAAGGACATCGGCAAAAAATATTCTTGAACGGGCAGGCATAGACCCCGCCAGAAAAGTTTCCGATCTGAATGACGATGAGGCTCATACGATCAGGGAAATTATTGCCGAGGATTATATCGTGGAGGGTCAGGCAAGAGGTGAGCAGCAGCTGTCACTCAAGCGCCTGATGGATATCGGCTGTTACAGGGGACTTCGGCACAGACGGTCGTTGCCGGTGAGGGGTCAGCGCACGCAGACCAACGCAAGGACGCGCAAGGGCAGGCGCAAGACAGTTGCAGGCAAGAAAAAGGCGGTCAAGAAGTAATACCGGAAATTGAGAAAGCTAACACAGATACCAAAGATTGTAAAGATACATGGCTACATCAAGCAGGAAAAAAAAGAAGGTAAAAGTTACTTCTGAAGGTACCGTGCATATCAAGGCTTCCTTCAACAATGTATTGGTGACAATAACCGACATGCAGGGGAACACGGTATCCTGGTCGAGTGCCGGGAAAAACGGTTTCAAAGGATCCAAGAAAAATACCCCCTATGCTTCGCAAGTGACCTCAGAAGCGGCCGCAAAAGAAGCCTATGACCTTGGCATGCGATACGTGCATGTGCTCATTAAAGGCCCCGGCTCGGGAAGAGATGCCGCGATAAGGGCTCTTCAGGGGGCAGGCCTCGAGGTGCGCTCCATCAAGGACATCACTCCGCTTCCGCATAACGGTTGCAGACCGCCGAAACGCAGAAGGGTTTGAATCACACCGGTTATCCAACAAGAATTTTACAATGACTTAAATTGATATGGCAAGATTCAGGGGTTCTATTACGAAAGTATCAAGAAGATTAGGGGTCGCGCTTTCGCCCAAGGCAGAAAAATATCTCGAGAAGCGTCCTTATGCGCCCGGGGAGCACGGTCAGTCAAGAAGAGGAAAGGTTTCGGAATATGCCTTACAGCTTCGTGAAAAACAGAAGATGAAGTATCTGTACGGTGTGCTTGAAAAGCAGTTCCGCAACTACTATAAAAAGGCGGTTTCCCAGCGTGGCATTACCGGTGATAACCTTGTGAAACTGCTTGAAAGACGTTTTGACAATGTCGTTTTCAGGGCAGGTTTTTCCCCGTCAAGAGCGGGTGCAAGACAGCTTGTGACGCATGGCCACCTTCTGGTTAACGGCAGAAAGGTCAACATCCCTTCATATCTTCTGAAGCCTGGTGACGCAATAGAGTTCAGACCGAAAAGCCGGAACCTCGATGCGGTTGCCGATTCGCTCAACAAAGCGCCTGAGTCTCGCATACCTTCATGGATTCAGGTCGACAAGGCGCATAAGAAAGCGGTTTTTCTGAGTGTTCCTGAACGAGAAGAAGTACAGGAGCCGTTTAATGAACAGCTTGTGGTTGAGTTGTACTCCAAGTGATTTTAATGAAACTCTAAGGTATAAAGACCATGATATACCAAATGCAGATGCCTGAGAAAATCGAGGTCGATGAAGGAACGCATAATGAAAGAAACGGAACGTTTATAGCACAACCGCTCGAGAGGGGATATGGGGTTACGCTTGGTAACGCAATGCGCAGGGTACTGCTTGCATCACTGCCGGGAACGGCCATTACAGGAGTGAAGATTGAGGGTGTTTTTCATGAGTTTTCCGCGATTGACGGAATCCGCGAAGATGTCCCTGAAATTATTCTCAACCTTAAAAAAGTTCGTTTCAAATCATCCAACAAGAGAAGTTGTAAAACGACGCTGTCCATAAAAGGGCCGGCTGATGTTACTGCCGGAGATATTGTTGCCCATGAGGGGGAGTTCGAAGTGCTCAACGGCGATCTGCACATCGCAACAGTGAACGAAGGTGCAAAGCTCAGTATGGACGTTTATATAGGCCGCGGCAGGGGATATGTACCCGCTGAAGAGAACCGCGGGGACGGCATGCCGATCGGGTTTATTGCACTCGACGCTATTTTCACGCCTATAAAGAACGTCAGGTTCTCGGTTGAAAACACCCGTGTGGGACAGCGGACCGACTATGAGAAGATGATTCTCGATGTGGAGACTGATGGTTCCATTTCACCTGATGATTCGATCAGCCTTGCAGGCAAGATCATCAATGACCATGTATCGCTTTTCGCGAACTTCTCGCCGACCGAAGAAGAGTTTACGGAGGAGGAGTACAAGCAGCAGGATGACGAGTTTGAAAACATGCGCAAGCTTCTTCAAACAAGAATCGAGGACCTTGATCTTTCGGTTCGTTCCCATAACTGTCTGAGACTTGCGGAAATCGAAACGTTGGGTGATCTGGTTTCACGGAAGGAGGAAGAGCTGCTTACCTACAAAAACTTCGGTAAAAAGTCCCTGACGGAGTTGAAAGAGCAGCTGGAGAAATTTGACCTTAAATTTGGTATGGATGTAACCAAGTATCAGATGAAAGGATAGCGAAGTAGAAAGATTTTTCTGAATTTTTGAGAAAGGCATATTGTTATGCGCAAAGTAAAGTCAGCAAGAAAACTTGGGAGAACAGCAGCCCATAGAAGAGCAACCCTGGCTAATTTATCGACACAGCTGTTGCTGCATAAACGTATAGAAACTACTGAGGCGAAGGCCAAGGAGGCGCGCAAGTACGTTGAAAAAATTATCACAAAAGCAAAAGACGGCACTGTCCATGCTCAGCGGATTATCTTTAGGAAAATTCGTGACAAGGCTGCTGTACGCGAGCTGTTTGAAGATATTGTCGGAAAAGTTGCCGACAGAAACGGGGGGTATACGAGAGTTGTAAAGCTTGCTCCTCGCTACGGAGATGCTGCAAACATGGCTGTGCTTGAGCTCGTTGATTATACCGAGGCACCTGTGGACAGCAAAAAACAGACAAAGCAGGATCGCTCGAAACGAGTTCGCGGTTCGAAGAAAGTTGCCAAGGCGGCGCCGGTGAAAAACGAGAGCGCAACCGGGGAGGCTGTTGAAGCGGTAGAGCCCGAAGCTGCAGAGTCTGTTGAAAAACAAGCGGAGGCTCCTGCCAAAAAGGAAGCAGCCGCAACTGCTGAAAAAACAGCCGCATCTGTCAGGAAAAAGGGAGCAGCCGCGGCTAAAAAAGAAGCAGCGTCTTCCAAAAAAGAGAAAGCGGCACCTGCCGAAAATGAAACGGCGGCATCTTCTGAAGCTGAAGAGTCTGCACCGGAAGAAAAGTAAGAAAACAAGCTGCCGGTTTTTTGCCTGGATATCCGGCAGTGATCATAGAATGATGAAAGAGCGCCAAGAAAAGCAGCACACAGTTTTTCATGGCGCTCTTTCTTTTGGCACCTCTATAAATTGTCGCGAGCGGCTTGAGTGCGAGGCGATCGGAGCCAGAGAAACAGGAGCGTACACGTAGTACATGAGGATTTCGAGCACCGATCAACGAGGTAGTCATGGTGTGCAGCAAATTAATAGAGGTACCCTTTTTTCGCAGGTTTGTACGGGTCAGCAGGTGGCAATGACGACATATTTGTTCTGAAAGCAATCGTCAAAGCGGTCAATGGGAAAAAGCGTGATATCAGCCGGAAAGCCGTTGTTTTTTTCCGCTCCGTCCAAAGCTTCCCGGACTTCCTTTTCAAGGTTTCCTCCCTTGAGGCATATGAGCGAGCCAGCGGGGAGCAGAACCCTGGCGGCATAGTGGCAAAGGCGTTTGAGAGGGGCAACCTGCCGGCTGAGGACCGTATTGAAGGCGACGCCTTTCAACTCTTCCGCCCGTACTTTTTTTGCCATAACGTTCTCGATGCCTATCTCCTGAATCATTTCCCGGCATGCTTTGATTTTTTTTCCGGTCGAGTCTATCAGCAGAAACGGCGTTTCAGGGAAAGCGATAGCAAGAGGAATGCCGGGCAATCCCCCTCCGGTACCGATGTCAAGCACCTTTTCACCCGAAGAGAATGGATGGTACAGTCCGATGAGGAGCGAATGGAAAACATGCCGGACAAGCAGCAGAGCCTGTTCCTTTCGGCTTACGAGGTTCAGAGTTCTGTTCCGTAGCTCAAGAAGGGACGCATAGTGTTCCAGTTGTTTCAGCTGGGTGTCGCTCAACAGGAGCCCTTCTTCGGCACAAAGCCTCTGTATTGTATCGATATCACTGCCAGACGCCATAACGAAACACCTTGATGACCCCGGGTTAGGGTTTTGAAACCACTGAAAGATAAATTTACTTATAATGTATAAATTGTTACAGTGACGGGAGGGTCGGTTTTTTGCATTTTCCGGCTGCTTCCTGAAGAAATCCCAACACAAAACCAATGCAGTTCCCGGCAGAGCACCTGTACGCAGTAATCATGGCCGGCGGCACAGGCGGCCTGATGCTGTGGCCCTATTCGAGGAAAAAGACCCCGAAGCAGTTCATCGATGTATTCGGCAGCGGTACAATGATTGAGTCTGCTATTGTCCGCATGAAGGGATCGGTTCTGCCCGAGAATATCTACTTGGTGACAAATGTGCAGGGTGAGCAGATGATGCGGCAGACAATGCCATGGTTCCCTGCTGAAAATATTCTCGTAGAGCCTGTCGCAAAGGATACGGCTCCCTGTATTGCACTTGCAACAGCCGTTATAAGCAAAAAAGATCCGGAAGCACTGATGGTAGCTTTTCCCGCTGATCTCCTGGTGCTTGATGGACGTGCCTTCAGCGAGATACTCAATGCGGGTGTTGCTGTAGCCCGGGACAAAAAAACCATTGTAACCATAGGGGTGACACCGGATCGTCCGGAACCGGAGTACGGCTATATTCAGGTTGACAAACTCAGGACCGCCGAAGACTGTTTGCCCGGCAGCACTGTGCCGATGTTTACCGTAAAGGCGTTTGCGGAAAAACCGGACAGCAGGACGGCACAGGAATTTATCGACAGCGGAGATTTTTACTGGAACAGCGGAATTCTTATCTGGCATATTGACGTTATCCGTCGTGAGTTTGAGCGTTCCATGCCCGATCTTTACAAGGACCTGCAAAGCATCTATGACGCGATTGGTACGAACCGTGAAGGTGCCGTAATAGAGGATGTTTACAGCTGGCTTCATCCGGTGTCGATTGCCTATGGCATTATGGAGAATGCCGAATCAGTTTGCATGCTTGCCGGGGATTTCGGTTGGACGGACCTCGGGAACTGGGACGATGTGCTCAAGATCGACAGAAACGAGGTCGAAATCCTTCAGGGAACCGATTTCAATCTCGTACAGGTGGAAACAGGAAACAATTTTGTCAAGAAAGACGGGAAAAAGGCGGTTGCTATCGTCGGCCTTGAGGATATTATTGTCATCGATACGGAAGACGCTCTGCTGATCTGCCGCAAGGGGCAATCGCAGGATGTACGAAAGGTTATCGATATTTTGCGTCGCGAAGGACTCGAAGATTATCTATAGGAAGCTTTTTACCAGATTCCGGGCACGAGTCTGAAACGCACCCGCCCGGCGTACTCTTCATATCCCTCCAACTCTTTCCGTAACAGACGGTCCTCGAGAGCAGTTCGAATTACAAGTAACAAAACTGCGATAAAAGCCGGGAGGAAAGCCCACCAGGACCCGAGCATGAAAGGAACAGGTATTATAAAACCTGCAATAATCGCAAGATAGCCGGGGTGACGGATAATACGGTAGGGGCCGGCATCGATCACATGGTGTTCCTGGTCGTGCTGTATTCGGGCAGTTTTCTCGAAATGAGGGTTTACGGCCATAGCACTGGTTACAACTGCAACATAAAAAACATAGAGCGGAAAACCTGCCCCCCAGAGCCAGTAGCTCATTTCCGACCAGCCGTACCGTTTGTCGAGCGCCGAGACTGCCAGAATACCGAGATATGCAAGGCTGAAAAAACCAAGCAGGAAAATGTCCCACGTTTTGGTCCCGGAGCCGATCTTACCCCGCCGGGCAAGCAAGTCCGGGTTCTTGCGACGGATATAGCCTGTTCTTATCGATTCACCGGAAAAACTAAGGCCTATATACAGCCATCCTCTTGTCCAGTCCCAGTGGCCCGCAGTCAAAAACAGGGCTGCAATAACAAGGGCGACGGTGAAGACACTGATAAAGATTGCCAAGACCGCCTGCCGCCACGGATTTTTTTTGCCATTTTTTTCTTGCGACACTGAAAAAGCTTTTCAATGATTCCGATTTGCATTTACCCTGCAAGGGAACACAGTAACACAGTCTCTTTCAACAGTTCAACGATGCTTTTTTTTGCCTGCCGCCGAAAACAGCCTATTTGCTCTCGGATACGCTCCACTCGGTACCGTCCTTGGTATCTTTGAGGGTAATTCCCGACTCAGCAAGCCGGTCGCGGATCAGGTCGCTCTGCTTGAAATTCTTGCTTTCCCTGGCATGTTTTCTCAGGTCAAGCAGGATTGAAACCACGTCGCCAAGCATCTCTTTTCCCGCAACGTTATCTCCGGGTTCCAGAGCCTCGGTCTGGATAATGCCAAGAACATCATGACCATATGATTCGAAAATCCTTCTGCATTCTTTGAGAGCTTTTTCCGAAAGCCCTTTTTCACTGTTCAATGCAGCGTTGGCTGCCCTGGCAAGATCGAAAAGTACTGAAATTGCAATCGGCGTGTTGAAATCGTCATTCATGGCATCACAAAACCGATCTTCATATGCCGCGGTATCGATTTCTCCATGGCCCGGAGCGGCATTTCCAACTGCGCGCCATGTTTCCTGGAGTTTTTCAAGTCCGGATTGTGACGCATTGATAGCAGCCTCTGAAAAATCGAGTGGAGAACGGTAGTGGGATTGCAGAATGAAGAACCGGATAACTATCGGCGGGATGCTTTTAAAAAGATCCTTCAGGTTTACCGAGTTTTTCAGTGACTTTCCCATTTTCGTACCGTCAACCGTCACCATGTTATTGTGCATCCAGTAGCGGACGTAAGGCTTGCCTGTAGCGGCTTCGGACTGTGCGATTTCACACTCATGGTGTGGAAACTTGTTTTCCATGCCGCCCCCATGAATATCGATGGTGTCGCCGAGATATTTCATTGCCATTGCAGAGCATTCGGCGTGCCATCCCGGATAACCGGCACCCCATGGAGAGTCCCATTTCATCAGGTGACCGGGCTCGGCTTTTTTCCAGAGGGCGAAATCCGAAGGGTGCCGCTTGTCGCTTCTTGATTCGATCCGGCCTGCGGATTGCCGGGCGTCCTGATCGGTTCTTCCCGAAAGCTTGCCGTAACCGAAGAAAGAGGAAACTGCGAAGTAGACATTGCCGTTAGCCTCGTATGCGTGACCTTTTTCTATCAATATTTTTATCAGTGCAATCTGTTCGGGAATGTGTCCTGTTGCCGTAGGAGCGATGTTCGGTCTGTCTACCCCCAATCGATCCATATCCTCATAGTAGCTCTGCGTATAGTACTGGGCGATCTCCATGGGATCGGTTTTTTCGAGGCGGGCCTGCTTGGCGATTTTGTCTTCCCCCTCGTCGGCATCATCGGTGAGGTGCCCTACATCGGTTATGTTCTGGATGTACTTGACGGCGTAGCCGAGATGCCGGAGCCATTTGACAACGACATCGAACGAGACATAGCTTTTGGCATGACCCAGATGGGCGTGCCCGTAGACCGTGGGGCCGCACACGTAGATGGTCGCGACTTCTGGATGCAGGGGCTTGAACTGTTCTTTTTGCCGGCTGAGAGAATTGTATATATGAAGGGACATGGTTAGTTAGTTGTTCTGTGCTGCGGCTCACGAGTTTAGGGACAAGTTAACCATTTGGGTTTTTGGCGCAAGCTGTTTAGCTTTCTTCTTGTGTTTTTACCCGGTCCTGCAATGCCTGTCGCTGTCCTCGGGCTTTTCCGTTACTACCCTGACATGAAAATACGAAACGCGAGATTTTATAAAAGTGTTTCTGCGCTGGATCAGCTTCCGGAAGAGCAGTTGCCGGAAATTGTTTTTGTCGGGAGGTCGAATGTCGGTAAATCCACATTGCTTAATTCGCTTACCGGAAGAAAAGGGCTGGCAAAAACAAGTTCGACACCGGGAAAAACGCAGCTCATCAACTATTTCGTTATCAACGATACCTGTTTTTTTGTCGATCTTCCCGGCTACGGGTATGCCAGGGTGGACAAAGGCCGTAAACATGAGTGGGGCAAGCTGCTTGGTGAGTATATCAGGACGCGTGACCATATCGTTCTCGTCGTCCTGCTGATCGATTCACGCCACCCCGAAATGGAGTCCGATCATCATATGACAGAGTTTCTGGATTATTGCGGACGTTCTTATGGGATTGTGCTGACCAAGTATGACAAGCTGAAGCAGAAAGACAAGGCGCGCGCAAGGCTGGCAATGAAAAGATACTCGTTCAATTCCAAATTTATAGTAAATTACTCGGCTCTTTCCGGGCAGGGAAAAGAGGAGCTCTTAGAACAACTTGCCGCATACACGGGCTAAAAAAAGAAGTGTCGTGAAAGAAAAAACAAACATGCAGCAACCATCGGCTTCGGCAACGGTCATTGTCGGCACCCAGTTCGGCGACGAGGGAAAAGGGAAACTGGTTGATTTTCTCTCCTCGAAGTTCGATGTTGTTGCCCGCTATCAGGGCGGTGCGAACGCGGGCCATACAATCTGCTTTGACAACAAGACGGTTGTCCTTCATCTCATCCCTTCAGGAGTTTTTCATGAAAACTGTACGTGCGTTATCGGCAACGGAGTCGTTATCGATCCCAATGCCCTCTTGGATGAAATACGGCAGGTGGAAGAGCTTGGCTACGATGTAAAAGGGCGGCTGTTTATCAGCCACAATGCCCATCTTATCATGCCCTACCACAAGCTGTTCGACTCACTGAACGAAAACGCCCAGAACAAGAAAAAGATCGGAACGACCGGCCGCGGCATCGGCCCAAGCTATGAAGACAAGTTTGCGCGCAAGGGGATCCGTGTCGTCGATCTGCTTCATCCTGAAATCCTCGAAGAGAAGCTTCGCGCAAACCTCGAAGCGAAAAACAAGCTGATAAAGAATATTTACGGATCGGAGGAGATCGATATCGATACCATGGTTCGTCAGTACTCCGAGTTCGACCAGATTATCAATCCCTATGTCACCAACACCCAGCTTCTTTTGAACAAGGCGCTTCGTGAGGGCAAAACCGTTCTGCTCGAAGGCGCACAGGGGTGTCTTCTCGATGTCGATCACGGGACGTACCCTTATGTAACCTCATCCAATCCGACTGCGGGAGGTGCTTCCACCGGCTCGGGTATCGCGCCGAACTACATCCGCCATGTGATCGGTGTCGTCAAGGCGTATATGACCAGGGTAGGCAACGGTGCATTTCCCACGGAGCTGCATGACGAGACAGGAGAGAAGCTCGGCAGGATCGGCAACGAGTTCGGAGCAACGACGGGCAGAAAACGCCGGTGCGGCTGGCTCGACCTTGTTGCACTGCGTTACTCCCTGATTGTGAACGGGGTGACGGAGATAGCATTGACAAAACTCGATGTGCTTGACGCGTTCAGCGAGATACGCGTCTGTACTTCGTATATGCTCGACGGGAAGGGGATTACTCATTTTCCCACTGATGACCAGACGCTCAGCCGTGTGACACCGGTGTATAAAACCCTGAAAGGATGGAACGCATCAAACGCCGATGCCGGTTCCTATGAAGACCTGCATGGCGAGACAAAAGGGTTTATCGAGTTTCTCGAAAATGAACTCGGCGTTCCGGTCACCTTCATTTCCGTCGGCCCGGGCAGGGATGAAACGGTTTTCAGGTGATTGTTCAACTGCAATAGTTGCAAGGAGAGATCATGGCATTGATGGATATAACGGTTGTACCGCTTGACAGGGGTTCGAAAGGGCTCAGCGCCGGGGTTGCCGAGCTTGAAGCCCTTCTCGAAGAAAGCGGCCTCGACTACAAGCTCAACGACATGGGCACCACCGTTTCCGGAACAGCAGAAGAACTGTTCGCCGTCGCAGAGAAGCTCCACGGCCATCTTTTTACGACCGGTTCACAACGTGTGTATACGGTTCTGAAGATCGACGACCGGAGGGACAAGGAGGTTGGGATCGGCGAAAAGGTTCTGTCGGTGGAGCGCGAAATGAACCGTCAAGGATAGCTTTTAAAAGGAGTTATAGATGTCTGCCAAGTTCACCAGAACTGAGGGAGCGTAGCGGACCGTTCGTTACAGCGCTTTGTTAGGGCTTATCGCTTTCATGGTTCAATACCAATAAGGACGAGCGGGACCGCCGGGACGCCACGTCCTTGACGAACTACGTTGTAGAACTCGCCCTCATAGAGTAAGCTACTCCGGAACTCATTTGGCTTTGAAGGGGTTTCATTGGAAGAATTTCAATTCCTACGTCAATTCGATCTCCGACATAGAATGCGAGATGCTTGACGAAAAGGTCATAAGCAACAAAGCATCCACCTCTGCTATAACAGATTGGATGTTTTCCCAAAGATCTGATTTGTGAACGAGAAGGAACTCAAGACCATTTAGATGGGAATATGTCTCTGCGATTTTCATCAGCTTCCTTTACCATATTTTGCGTTCTTTTCGAGCAATTTCATCTGCTCCGAATCATTTTTATCCCAGGGAACGACAGTGAGACTATTCCCTGCTTCCACAGGATTATACACTGGTCTTCCCATGGGGCGGGTTCTTAGTTCGCCATCAATTTCTTGGCTGATTCGCTCTCGTGCAAGCTCAATGTACTTCGGGACAGTCTCTGCACCAACGCCTCGACGTCCATGACGAATGGAGGCGATGACTGTTGTGCCTGTTCCAAGAAATGGATCCAGCACCCAATCGCCCACATTTGTAAAAGAAAGCACCAATCGCTCAATCAGTTCAACGGGAAATTGACATGGGTGCTCAGTTTTTTCGACATGGTTGCTTTTTACATTCGGAATTACCCACAAATCCCCGGGGTTCTTACCAAGCGGGTTGCACGAATACTGACCAGCTTTCGGCCCTTTGAAATACTTTTTCCCTGGGTATTTCTGAGGTATTCGTACGGGATCGAGATTAAAGACGTAGTCATCTGATTTCGTGAACCAGATGATGGTTTCGTACCTGCCGGAAAAGCGGCGGCTACAGTGCAAACCATGCTCGAAGTGCCAGATGATCCGGTTTCGCATCCTGAGCCCGAGGCTTGAAAAAATAGGATAAAGGGCAGTGTCCAAAGGGATGATCGCTCCTCGATCGACGTAATTGCCAACCTGCCAGCAAATGCTGCCTTGGGGTGACAAAGTGCGCACACACTCCTTTATGACTTGGGCTTGTTGTTGAAGATACAAGTCAAGATGGAGTTTCTTTTCGTATTCTTTCCCAATATTGTAAGGTGGTGAAGTGACAACAAGTTGAAGCGATTCATCCGGCACGCATCTTAACAGATCGAGACAATCGCCGGGATAGACGACAATTGATTTCGAAAGGGCGAACTTGTCAGAGATTTTACGATTTTGATTGAACAATGTCTCAGTTTTCATTTTTTATCTCCTTTCCGCCTCGCATTTGTAATGTTTCAAAGCTGTTCACCATTGCCGAAAAGCTCCATGGCCATCTTTTTACGACCGGTTCACAACGTGTGTATACGGTTCTGAAGATCGACGACCGGAGGGACAGGGAGGTTTCGATCGGCGAAAAGGTTCTGTCGGTTGAGCGCAGGATGGAGTAGTATCGATTGCCTGCCGGACGATTTCTGCATCACAACTCCCCAAGTCTTGACTCGTTAGTGCGGTCAGGTTCAGTTTTATATGAGCCCGCTACCAGCCACCCAATACCAAAAAGGGTCAGGCCCCATACTTCTACAAGTAAAACCGTATACTCAAAGTCAGCTATTTTGCCGATAATAAATATTGCAATGATTCCGAGAAGCATAAGTATGCTGACGGTTCGATAAAAATATGCTCGCCCGGTTTTTCCTTTATCCCTGGCTCTGTCCGAGAAGAACCACATCATCGCGATAAGGCATAAGAAGAGAAGAATTGCCGATCCATAATGAATATTGACAGGTTCCAGATTGACAGCATTTGCTATTGTTGCAGTCCAGGTGGGAGGAGTATCTTGATTACTATATCCTTCTGTTGGAAAAAGCGCCACACACGTTGCAAATAAACAGGATGCTTTACTGAGATAGAATTCCCAGTCTTTACCGCCCCCGGTTCCGTTATAAGCGAAAAGAAAAAAACCAACGGCAAATAATGATCCAACAAAAATATCGTGTGAATTGGTCCAATACGATATACTGATTGACGTTAATGCGGACCCGATATCAGAAAGCACGTAAACAGTGGGGGCAAGCAGGACGGCAATGGCGCCGATCACTACCCGCATGGTTTTATGGTTGATTTGTCGATTCATAAGGGGTCTCCATTTACCTGTTGGGTTAACACTATTTACTTTTGTTCCTTTGCGAAAGTTATACTTGCAACCGTCTTATGTTGCCTGCGTTATAAATGTACTGCAAATAAATTACACCACATTGTAACTGCGGCCAAAATTGACGGTATATTATCTATACCGTAGTTTGGACATGGCGGGCGGAGGCCCGCAGAATTATATCGTTCAGGAGGGCACGACATGGCGAAGAAAGAGCATATCGTCAGATACACGGATAAAGAGCTGCGAGAGATGCGCAGGCGAGGAGAAGATAAAAGCGACTGGAAGCGGGCGGCTTCCATGACGAACAAGGAAATAGAAGCGGCAATTGCCGACGATGAGGAGGAAGCGAAAATGAAAGTTGACTGGTCAAACATATCGGTCGAGCTGCCTCGTCCCAAGGCCGTGCTCAACATGCGCGTTGACTATGATGTCCTGGAGTTTTTCCGCAGTCAGGGCAGAGGTTACCAGAAAAGAATCAATGCGGTCTTACGCTCTTATGTTGAGCAACGGCGGAAAATGAATACCTGACCACATACGGTAATTTGCATGTCTCGCCACTGTGGCTTTTTATCTCCTGTCCGCTCAAATTTAAACTGCTTCGGAAAACTATTCGCCATTGCAGAAAAGCTGCGGGACATCTTTTTATAGCCGGAACACAACGTGTGTATACGGTTATCAGAATCGACGACCGGAGGGGCAGGGACTTCGGCATTGGCGACAAAATTGCTTCGGTGGAGCGTCGAAAGGGGTAGTCTCGATTTCAGTTCGTGTCCATCATGCATACGTTCTCAAAACTTATTGCTCAGGGAGGTTCGTCGATCTTTGCATAAAGCCAAAGCACCTGTATTGGAATTTTAGGACTGACTTGAATGGTTGCTGATGGGTGGAGAAGATAATGCTCAAAATAACCGGTTGGCAATAGTACGTTAAGGAATTAACAGATCATGTTGATGCTTGTTGTTAAGCATTCTATAGCTAATCATCACGATCTTTATACTCATTGACTATTCGCTTAGCCTCTTTTTCATAGCCCACCGCTATGGATCTCAACGTGACAGCAAAACGTTGAAAACCTACATTTTCGATAGCTTCAGCCTTAAGTTGATATTGTCTAGCCAGTTCTTTTTCAGGTTTGCCTGTTGGGTCAATCCAGTGTGCGCCACGTGAGTTGTATGTCCCCGTTCTGAAGCCATTGCGCATGTCATCAGCGTCACGGTCATTCAGTGCTCCAGCGATAGCGCGATTTATCCATAATCCGCCTTGGTCGGCTGGGGCGTGAATCAATACTTCGCCTATATTGATGAGCGCGACTTCCAGATGGCCGGATTCCATACAGAGTGCTTTTACGCACTGGAGCCATTCGATGAAGCGCTCTTCAATGAAGGTTCCATCTTTTTGTGTCCCCGGCGGTGTTTTCCACTCATGTAGCAGCCGCCAAGCATTTGTTGCAACTGCCTTTGATTCCCCGGTGAGTTCCTTAGCCGGCTGATCTTCTTTCTTGGATCGGTAGATCAGTCGGATCACTTCGCAAAAGAACTCGGGATAGTTGGCCAGTCTGCTTTCAAGGAGTTTGGGCGTGGCTCCACTATGGCGATCCAGCAAGGAGAGATATGCCCACTCCACTCTGAAGAGATCATCCTCGTTAACCGAAGGTTTCGACTGAAGAAACTGGATGAGTTCGACAATGTGGTATCGGTCCATGGCGTAGCTAGGCTCACTGGAAGTGAGCGCTGCGAGCAACGCTCGAACACATTGATTAATATCGATTAGCTGCTTGGCATGGTGCATCCTGTCTAGGCAGTTGATCGCGGCATGTGGCCTACCATGTTCAATGAGCTTTTCAATAGCAACGGCAAGATCACCATTAGCCTGATAGGCATTGGCATCAGTGCGGGTCCAATATTCACACTCGTGCTCCTGAAGCCATTCAGAAGCGCGATTCCATGTGTTTTTGACAAATGGCAAGCAGGCCAGAAATTGGCCTATTTGTGCTGACGTCCAATCTGATTTATCGATACCGTCGCACCACTCCCAACTTTTGACGTGGTAGCGCCGCCAGATAAATCCGCTCACTAATGCTTTATGCTTATTGTCCGCTGTATCGAGAAAGTGCGGCAAAAGGGACTGTTCAAAAACATCATCGGCAATAATGCCAAGCGCGTGCCCCACCTGACCGGGTGAAGCAACGGACTCGGCAAATCGGATGATACCCTCTTTACCATTTTGCTGAAAGATTTCTGATATGGCCGTTTCTCGTCTCGCGTCGAGTTTCTTTTGCTGCTTTTCCCAATCGCCATTCTCCTCGTAGAGATCAAAATCGCGATCGGCAAAGAGATGCTGATAGAGATTAAATGGTTTTTTCGGAGCGAGTTGCTCTGCAACTTGTTCAATACTTGTGATCAGTTCTCCGGGCAACGCCCATTTCGCATCTGAAAACCGTCGATGTTTGTTTGTGAATTTCATGAGGTGATTCCAAAGCGAAAGCCGTTGCTCTTCAAAAAGCTCGGAAATGGGTTGTGAGGTAAGAACTTCGACAAGTTGATCAAAAGCTGGTTTAGGCAGCTTATCAAAATGATCAATCAAAGTGGAGAGCCGATTGGTATCATAGCCAGCGGCTGCTACTGCTAGCTCCGCATAAAAAGATGCCTGTTGCCAGTATCCCTCATGCGTTACACCTTTTTCCCAGTCATCGGGGATCGTCTTTCGCCAGCTTGGCTTGTGCGAGCCGGAAGAGGTCTGATGTTGGCCGGGCAGAAGCTGGATGATCAGGTCCCAGGCGATACTCGGCCATTCGTTCAGTAGGGTCTGAACAGCCACTTTGCGCTTATCAACAGATGCTAACGTTTGCGGAAGCCAGGGAAGCAAGATGGTTGCAAGCGAATTGGATGGGCGATTGGCCCACTGACCGCCAGAATCATGACTAGCAAGTTCACCAAGCGCTACACAGACCCGAACAAGGTATTGTTCATCCCAGGCCAACCCTTCCAAAGCCCAGAGCAAGCCGGTTAAATAATTTCTGCCAGTTACCCCATTGCCTTCTTGGGCAAAAAGCTCATCAAAGGGACTGGGCGAGAGACTTAACGCCTTTTCGACCGCTTCAAGAAATTCACCGGGGGCAGCTTCGGCCAACGTGGGCAGTATACTGTTCAGACTCCCCCACAGAACCCAGTCAGCGTCAGCTAGAAGTTCACGCAACACCAGGATACAAATTGTTTCAGCCTTTCCTTGCGAGCAGTTGCTGCACGCATCGGGATGGCTGCCTAAAATAGCCAAACCCTCAGCGATTCCTTTTCGTAATACGTTTGAGCACTTCATGACCTTGCCGTGGATACTCGCCGCGTATCGCTCTTCGGCAGGCTGTTCAAAAGCAGGGTCTGGCTCTTTTAATGTGGAAATGGCTAAAGTCTTAAATGTTTCTAGGTTCTGATCAAGGATGCGTGATCCCAGCAGGTTCCAGAGCTCAGTTCGATTGCCATATTTCCAGATACCGTTTTTTAATGATAGAGGACTACCAGGGGAGAGCAGTATTTCTCTTGCCTTAACCAGCCAATTGCCATAACTGATTCCAAGTAACTGATTAATTGCTTCAATGTCGCTTTTGCTCTTTTCATTCCAAGCACCGATAAGAATCATCAGTGCTAAATAGGAAGCGTCAGGATGATGCGCCCAGTCTATACTAGCTACATGAGGCTTGGAAAGATTTTCTGGAATTGCTTTAATCGGCTCAGTCAAAAAAATATTTGTTAATTCTTCTGACAGGTCGTTCCGAGTGATGCATCCTGCGTGATGATTTCGATTGTTAGTGAATTCTAGGATCTGGCTCCACACAAAGCGTGATGAAAACGGCTTAAATTGTGAGATGTGAGAATTAATGAGTGAAAGTACAACTCCTTCTTCTTCACCTAAGTCGTACCCGAGTAAGTAGAAATTTTTCAGAAATCCATGAAAGTCTTCATCAGTGAGATCAATTCCACCATTGGCGATCTTTAAATGGTTCCGGAAAACTTCTAGCTTCTTGCGTTTTATAACAGAGCTGAAATTTGCAGTGGCAATATTTCTAAAGAATCGATCGGGATCATTAGGGTTTGCTCGTGCATGGTTAAGTAACCAGACAACTTCGGAATCAGTTTTATTAAGTGGTCCGGTAATAAGACAAATGATATCCCTTCCTTTTGCATAAATTTTGGGGTTCTTAAAATCATTCCAAGTGGCCTGCATTACCTCGCCAAACAAAGTACAACTATCAGTTACTGAAATAGAATGCTTTATCTGCCCAAGGAGCTTACGCTTTTCCTTGCTATTTACATTTTCAACAACAGCAATAAAATCGTCAGTATCAAACCCGTCGATTTTCCCTTGGAGTTTTATTTCCACAATAGGCCAGCAGGGGAGGCAAGGGGCATGTCCACCAGTTAGCATCAACGTTACAAATGAAGCTTGAACATGGCCTTCAAAATGGACACCAACACCACCAGTGGAAGAGGGATTGCTTAGATTTTTCTTTTTTGCCATTTTGGGCAGTTAAGCATGTATTTGTGACTAATACAATTTATAACTCGCAGAGTAGTCATTATCTGTTTATGCTGTTATTATAGCCCTCCTATCGAAATTGATTGTGTTTAGAATCTCGCTCTTTTGCTTGTACTTTGAGACGCGAGAGCGCATCCTTCTCGCGCATTTCTGCAATTCTGGCAATCTCTTGAGGAAACCATTTTACAGGTGGAGGCAATACCCAGCTAAGGACAAACGGGACGATTAGAACGGTCAAGATTCCAAGAAAAATGCCGCCAAATGCTGTTCCTGAGGTATCGTACGGGTTGTCCAAAATGTTTCTTCTTTTGGGGATGATATAAAAAACGAACAAACCTATTAGGCCACCAACTATCAATTCTCCGTACAACCAATACCTGTTTCGATCTCGCATTTGTAGGTTGTGATAGTATTTGAGTTCTTCAAGTGTGTTCTTGAATTCTATGGGATGCCATTCTGTTTGGATCCCTCCGTAACGATCTTCACCTGTTTCGATTTCTATTGAATCGATTATTGCATCTTTCTCCATTGGAAGTGGGACGATGAAAATGGCGGACCAAAGAGCACTTGCGAGGTAAGCGAAGATTCCAAGCGAGACTGCAAAAGCTACTATATGTGCGGGTTTATTTGGTGACATCTTGAATCTTTTTAGAATGTTCTCTGTTATTACAGCTTTTCGAGTCAGAATCACTTTTCAATTTCGTCACCGCTGCAGAAAAAAACAAGAATAGCCGGTCAAGCTGTTCCTCAAACCCATCTCGCTTAAATCAGCATCATCCTCGATGTAATATTCCGTTTTCGTAATCTTCTCACTGACGTCACAGATTCGGCAAGCCCGTGGATCTAATTTACCGTTCTCTGAATATGTTTTTTGCTTTCTTGCGGAATTATCATCTAAGCGTATAGCAGCGTAGCCACCATCCGACTTCTTCAGTAAAAGGTGCTTTCCAAATGCAATATTCATAGTCACTTCACCATTGCCGAGTCGTGTTACAAGCAGGATACACATTCTGGTGCGGAGGTGAAAAATCATTACAATCCTCCACTTGTCTCGAACCGGCTCACCGCTTGCATCGATAATCCCTTTCAGTTCTTGCTACCAAGGAGTTTCACAGGTTTTCATTTCTACCTATTATTCTTATCTTCCTTTCTTTATGTTTTCAGGCGGACGGTTCAGAATCTGAAGCTGTATTCACGGTATTACCCGAAGGGATGCGGCGGCAGTAAATTTCAGGAGGAAGAATCTTACATGGCGTCAGTTCCGGGAGCAACCCAGCTCATCAAAGAAGACAACGTAACACACAGCTTTTGCGGTCTTGCCAGTGTCGGCTGGCTGTACCAGAAAATCAGGGACAGTTTTTTCCTGATCCTCGGCACCCATACCTGTGCGCACTTTCTCCAGAACGCTCTCGGCATGATGATTTTCGCGAAACCGCGTTTCGGTATCGCGCTGATCGAAGAGGGCGACCTGTCGCGCCAGGACCCGAATCTCGAGGACGTGATTGCCGAAATCAAGCAGGATCACCATCCGTCGGTTATCTTTCTGCTTTCTTCGTGTACTCCCGAAGTGATGAAAGTCGATTTCAAGGGACTGGCACACTCGCTCAGCACGCCTGAAGTGCCGGTGCTTTTCGTTCCCGCAAGCGGGCTTGTTTACAATTTCACGCAGGCTGAGGATTCGGTGCTTCAGGCAATGGTGCCGTTCTGTCCGGAAGCTCCTGCCGGAGAAAAAAGCGTTGTATTCGTCGGTTCGGTCAACGACTCCATTGCCGACGACCTGCGTTCGGAAGCTGAAGAGCTTGGCATGAAGGTAGGCGGCTTCCTCCCTGAAAACCGGTTTGACCACTTGCCGGCCATAGGCCCTGACACCGTGCTCGCCCCGATACAGCCATACCTTTCGAGGGTTGTTTCCAGGCTTAACCGTGAACGTGGCGCGAGAGTGCTTCGATCGCTCTTTCCCTTCGGCCCGACAGGGACGCGGGTTTTCTGGGAAGACCTGGCGGCGATGTTCGATATAACAGTCGATTTGAAGGAAAGGGAGCAGGCTGCATGGGACAGGATTTCAGAGCAGGTTGGCCAATTGAAAGGCAAGAGGGTGTTTTTCACGGCAGATACCATGATGGAGCTTCCGCTTGCGCGTTTTCTGAAAAACGTCGGGGCTGAAGTTGTCGAGTGCAGCAGCGCCTATATCAACAAAAAATTTCATGCCCGCGAGCTCGAGGCGCTCGAGGGCGTTCGGGTTGTAGAGCAGCCCAACTTCCACCGTCAGTTGCAGGATATCAAGCGGGATAAACCTGACATGATCGTTACCTCTCTCATGACGGCCAACCCGTTCGTGGGAAATGGATTTATCGTCAAGTGGAGCATGGAGTTTACGCTGATGCCGATTCACAGCTGGTCGGGCGTCTTTACACTCGCGAATCTGTTCGTCTCGCCGCTTCAGCGCCGGAGCAAACTTCCGGAGTTCGATGAATCGGTGTGGCTGAAGGGAGTTATGCCGAGCGCCGGGCAATAGTGTTGAGGGCTTGGAGAATCAAACCCTGGTAAGAGCAAATAAAAAATGCAATATAAAGAGGATTACAAAGCATGCGTTTAGCTTTCTGGCTCTATGAGGGAACTGCGCTTCACGGGATCAGCCGCGTTACCAACAGCATGAAAAACGTGCATACGGTCTATCATGCCCCTCAGGGAGACGATTACATAACCGCAACCTATACCATGCTGGAAAGAACGCCGGAATTTCCCGCTCTTTCCATCAGTGTTGTCAGGGGCCAGGACCTCGCCCGCGGCGTTTCCCGGCTGCCCGGCACTCTGGAGCAGGTTGAAGAACATTATCATCCTGAAATCATTGTTGTTGCGCCAAGCTGCAGTACCGCCCTGCTTCAGGAAGATCTCGGGCAGCTTTCCAGGCATTCGGGAGTCGATCCTGAAAAGATTATTGTCCATGACGTCAATCCTTTCAGGGTCCAGGAGCATGAATCGGCTGAAGGTCTGTTCACCAAGCTTGTGGAGCGTTACTCCCTGGAACAGAGCATGACCGACAAACCAAGCGTCAACCTGTTAGGCTTCACCTCGCTCGGGTTTCATTTGCGTTCGGATCTTACCAGTCTGCGCAGGATTCTCAAAACGCTTGGTGTCGAGGTAAACGTCGTGGCTCCTTGGGGAGCAGGTCTCGAAGATCTTCGCAATCTGCCTGCTGCATGGCTTAACGTGGTGCCTTACCATGAAATGGGCAGAGGTGCGGCGCACTACCTTCGGGAAAAATTCGGTATGCCTTCCGTGCAGGGGACCCCGCTCGGCGTGCAGCCGACCCTTGACTGGATCGGAAATCTTCTTGAGAAACTGAACGCTATCGCTGAAGAGAAAGGCTTGGCCGCACTTGAAATGCCGCCGCTGACCGATTTCTCTCTTGACGGGCTGAGTGCCCCGAGCGGCGTTCCATGGTTTGCCCGGACGGCCGATATGGAAAGTTTCAGCGGGAAACGCGCATTTGTTTTCGGTGACGCCTCGCATACCGTCGGGATGGTCAAGTTTCTCAAAGATGAGCTCGGGATGCAGATCATCGGTGCCGGAACCTATCTCGGGCAGCACGCGGAGTGGGTCCGTGACCAGCTCGATGGGTATCTTCCCGAACCGCTTATGGTAACGGACAAGTTCCAGGAAGTCTCGAAAAAAATCGAGGACGAAATGCCCGAACTGGTCTGCGGAACACAGATGGAACGGCACAGCTGCCGAAAGCTCGACGTTCCCTGCATGGTCATTTCAACGCCGACGCATATCGAGAATCATCTTATCGGTTACTATCCGGTCCTTGGTTTCGAGGGGGCGGATGTGCTTGCCGACAGGGTCTATACCTCGTGCAAGCTCGGACTTGAAAAACATCTTGTCGATTTCTTCGGCGATGCGGGTCTGGAATACGAGGAAGAAGAACCGGCGGCGGCATCGAACGGCCAACCGGCATCTTCCGCACAAGGCAGTGAGGCAGGTGACGGGGGGGCGGGCGATCCTGACGGCATGCCCTGGAGTACCGATGCCGAAAAGATGCTCAGGAAAGTACCGTTTTTCGTTCGCAAGAAAGTCCGCAAGAATACCGAGAATTTTGCCCGTGAAAACGGTGAAACAAACATAACAGCCGAGGTTTTCAAAAAAGCCAAGGAAGCCTTGGGCGGGTAAGCATGTTGATCTATCGTTAATATTTAATCATCGCGTTGTCACCATGAGTTTAATCCTTGCAGTTTATGGAAAGGGAGGTATAGGCAAAAGTACGACCACTGCGAATATCTCTGCAGCGCTCGCCTTGAAAGGTGCAAAAGTACTGCAGATCGGATGTGATCCGAAACATGACAGCACGTTTCCTCTGACGGGAACCTTGCAGCAAACCGTTATCGAGGCACTTGAAGAGGTTGATTTTCACCATGAAGAACTTACCGAAGAGGATATCATTCAGACCGGTTTTGGCGGGGTTGACGCTCTCGAAGCAGGAGGTCCGCCGGCAGGTAGCGGATGCGGCGGTTATGTGGTTGGCGAAGCGGTAAAACTGCTTCAGGAACTCGGTGTCTATGAACGTTACGATGTTATTTTGTTTGACGTTCTTGGCGACGTGGTATGCGGAGGGTTCAGTGCACCGTTAACGTATGCCGATTATGCGGTGATCATTGCAACAAACGACTTCGACAGTATCTTTGCGGCAAACCGGCTTTGTATGGCTATAGAACAGAAGAGCTCACGCTACAAGGTTCAGCTTGCCGGTATTGTAGCCAACCGCGTCGATTATGTCAAGGGTGGCGGTACCAATATGCTCGAGCAGTTTGCCGAGAAGGTCGGTACCAAGCTTCTTGCAAAAGTCCCGTATCACGAAATGATCCGCAAGAGCCGTTTTGCCGGTAAAACCTTGTTCCAGATGGAAGACG
>JAKSDB010000138.1 GCA_022360415.1 Chlorobiales bacterium | reverse complement strand
GAGACAGTAAAAAAAATGGTCGAAGAAGGTAAAATCTCATGCCTCTCGTTCACCAGCCCGTCAACCGCTCAGAACTATTTCAAGGCAGTCGGCTCTACGGCCCTTCCTGCCGGAGTGCTTGTAGCCGCAATTGGCAACACAACCGCAAAAGCACTCAGGTATCTCGGTGTGGAGGTTGACGTTGTTCCTGAATACTACGATGGCCCTCATTTCGCAAAAGCCATTGCGGACGCGCTGAAAGATAAGTAACGAGTCACCCCATTTCATTCCTCACGATCCATCCCTGCATCCAGCGTTTCCTGTGCATCTCCCTCAGCGGGTTTGCTCTTTTCCCCTGAAACATTTTCCACCTGCCGCAGACGTCTTTGAATGGCACGGGTCCTTACCCCGACAAGCTTGTCGATCTCTGTGCCGGCCTGCGTTATCCTGCTTTGTGCCTTCACAAGCACATCTTCAAACCGTGCAAATTCAGTCTTGACCTGTGCCAGCACTTTCCACACTTCACCGGTCCTTTTCTGTATTGCAAGTGTTCTGAAGCCCATCTGCAGACTGTTCAAAAGGGCCGCCAGCGTTGTGGGGCCGGTGACAATAACGTTGAATTCCCTTTGCAGGCTCTCGAGCAGGGCAGTGTTGCGGATAACCTCCGCAAAAAGTCCTTCTACCGGAAGAAACAGTATACCGAAATCGGTGGTCTCGGGAGGGTTCAGGTATTTATCTCTGATATCCCTGGCACAACGGCGCATTTCGACCTCTATCGCCTTGGCCGCAGTCTTTACTGCATCTTTCTCCCCTGTTTCACCTGCTTCAACGAGACGGTAATAGGCTTCGAGCGGAAACTTTGAATCTATCGGGAGGTAAACCGCGCTCCCCTCGTCATCTTTCCCCGGAAGCTTTACCGCAAATTCAACCTGCTCCCTGCTCCCCTTTTCGATGACAACATTTTCCGCGTACTGCTCGGGCGAAAGCAAGCCGGCAAGAAGGCTTTCAAGCTGCATTTCACCGAAAACACCGCGAACCTTCACGTTTGCAAGTACCTTTTTGAGGTCACCCACACCTGACGCAAGGTTCTTCATTTCGCCCAATCCTTCATGAACCTGGCGAAGCCGGTCACTCACCTGGCTGAAAGATTCGGTCAATCGCTTTTCAAGGGTCGACTGCAATTTTTCATCCACTGTCCTTCGCATCTCCTCGAGCCTGGCCTCATTGTTGCTCTGCAAAGCCTGAAGGCGTTTTTCTACCGTGTCACGTATGCTTTCCAGGGTCTTCGATGTCTCCTCTTTCATGGCCTCCTGCCTTGCCAGCAGTTCATTGAAATTCCTTCGCTGGAGCTCATCCTGCCTCATAACATGCGTCCCCATTACGCCCTCGAAAGATTTCAGAGAAGCCGTTTGCTCCGCGCGGCTATCTTTTAAAGACCGGGCAAATTCCATTCTGCTCCTTTGAAATTCATCTTTCTGCTCATGCTGAAGCCGAACCAGATCGGAACGTAATGCTTCTTCGCTCTTCCTGAATATGTCGTTCGTAACATTTCCCCTGTAGCCCGCAAAGAGGACAAACAGTATGATAACAAGAAGGATGATGACAGCTATGAGGAGATAAAAAGTCATGAGATTGTCGGAATGGAAACAGTAAATGCTTATTAGTAAACCGGAACTACCGTTTTTTTTTACGCCGCCACATAACGCAAACTGGCCGGATGCTCTTACGGATCAAAAAGGTTCAGACAATCGCCGCAAGAAGCTTTTCCCCGATAAAGCGGTTGGTACTTACAAGGCCCTGGCCGTAAATCGTGGTCTGGCCGGTATAGTCAAAACAGCACCCGCCGGCTTCGCTGATTATCGGTATAAGCGCCGCGCAATCCCACGGGCTCATGATTTTGTCAACAGCCACCTCGGCCCTTCCTGAAGCAACAAGCATGTGACCATAACAATCTCCCCATCCACGAACCAGACCTGCGCCATGGCGAAGACTGTCCACGGGATGATCTGAAGACGGGTCGAGGAGATACTCTTTTTCAGTAAACACGACAGTGGCTTCGCGAAAATCCGATATTCCTGAAACAGCTACTGCATCGCCGTTCATAAACGCACCTGACCCGGTTTCCGCGTAATACATTTCACGCAACGCCGGAAAATTGACAACCCCCAGTTTCATCTCCCGATCAACTTCCAGGCCTATCATCACACCGAAAAGAGGCACGCCATGTATAAAAGACCTTGTTCCGTCAATCGGATCGAGAATCCACCGGCGTCCGTTTGCCGATACTTTCTCTTCAAACTCTTCACCGAATATCCCGTCATCGGGAAATCGACCGGTTAAACCCTTTCGTATCAGCTCTTCGGCCTTTCTGTCAGCCTCGGTCACAGGCGTATCATCTCTTTTGGCATCAACCTTGAGAGATTCGCTCCGATAATAGGAGAGGATCAGGTTCCCTGCCTCCTCAGCAAGCTTGAGAGCGATGTCAATATCACCAGTCATGGTTTTACATCCCCTCACCCAGAGG
>JAKSDB010000018.1 GCA_022360415.1 Chlorobiales bacterium | reverse complement strand
GGTAGCCGAAGAAGTCCGCGAAGCAACCGGGGGAATACCGGTCGGGTTTAAAATGTCGGCACAGCACATCGAAAAAGATATCGACTTTGCTCTTGAAGTCGGAGTCGATTACATCATCCTCGACGGAAGGGGCGGGGGAACCGGAGCATCCCCGAATCTTCTCAAAAACAACATCGCTGTTCCCACAATCCCTGCTCTTGCCCGTGCAAGAAAACACCTCGAAAAACGAAACGCAAACCGCGTCACGCTCATCATAACCGGTGGTTTACGTACCGAATCGGATTTCATCAAAGCGCTCGCGCTCGGAGCCGACGGCATCGCCATAGCAAACGCCGCCATTCAGGCTGCCGGCTGCCTGGGCATGCGGGCATGTCACAACAACCGCTGCCCGGTAGGCATAGCCACGCAGGATGAAAAACTCAGAGAAAGAGTCGCCATCGACGCGTCTGCAAAGCGACTGTACAACTATCTGCAAAATTCGGTCAGCATGATGAAAGTCATGGCAAGGGCGTGCGGTTACAATCATCTCGGAAAATTCAACCCGGACGATCTTGTAACATGGCAACAGGATATGGCGTCACTTGCCGGGATCAGGTATGGCGGCTCTTCCGGGCAGGAGTAACCGGAGATTCAGGAGCCTTGATTGTCAGCCTTTTCTACCGTATTCTTCAGGCTGCTGGCAAAGGCGCCGATTACAGTGGAAACAATCTGACCGCTCGTACTGAGAAGCTTTCCTGTTTCAGACTGTAGTTTCTGCTGGATAGCGAGCTGGTGTTTGAAATACTCGATGCTGTGCTCGTCATAATCCTTGCCCTCGACATAGTCGTCAATCTCCTTTTCAAAATCAGGATTGCTGACCAGTCTCATGGCAAGTTTCGCTTTTTCCAGAGGTTCGAAACCTTTCTTCTGCTGAGTCTGCTGCTGCTCCATAGGAAGTGTATTGGATCCGTTGGTGGATGAAAAGATAACTTACGCTCAATGTAAGAATCTTTGGAAAATAATCCAGCTATCCGCCCGCGCGCCCCTGCTCAGCCTTTGCTATTGATTACAAAAACCTCTGCAGAGTTATAAGCAGCAAATAACCTCCAACGGGCGGAAAGTCAAAAATAAAAAGTCAAGAGTCAAAATCGGCCTGAATGCTCAACAAACCCTGCCCCCAGCAGCAACAGCACCGACGCGAGCACGAAATAGTAATAGACCTCTTCACGGTAACGAGGCTCCCGGAACCATTGGGTTTCGCCCCCCGATGTTTCGAGCGCTTCGAGCACGAGGCGGGAAACCAGTCGGGGTTCACGGCTGTGAAAAAACAGCCCCCCTGCCTGTTCGGCAAGTAACCCGAGCAGCTTCGGCCTGAAGGATGTCATCGCCGGATTTCCATCCGCATCAAGCTTGACCGAATCATTCCTGTCCCTCGTATCCCGGAGCGGAATGACTGCCGGTTCTTCCTCTCCAACTCCAATCACAATGAGCTGTGTATTCTCTTCCTTCAACTTCCGGACGGCTCCAAAAAAAGCTTCAGAGTGGTCTTCACCGTCGGTGACAAGCACAACAGCGCGTGCGCCCTCCGAACGCCCCGTCCCTCTGCGAACCGACAGCATCCTGTCAGCCATGGCAAGCGCCCTGCCCAGGTTTGTACCCTGCTCCTCCACAAGGTCGGGGGACGCGATGCTGAGCATTGTCTCGAAGGCCTGTCGGTCAGTGGTCAGGGGGCACTGTACGACAGCCGATCCCGCGAAAACAACCAGCCCGCTCCTTCCGCTCTCGATCCCTCTGCTGATGCCCAGCATCTCAAGCCTTGCCCTTCCCAGCCTGTCCGGAACCACGTCACGGGCAAGCATGCTGTTCGACACGTCAAGAACATACGCAATATCGAGTGCCGCACGACGCGCAAGTTTTTCACCCGAACAGAGCTGAGGCCCGCATGAAGCAACCAGCAGCAGGCAAAGGGCAAGAAGCTGCACCGTCCGGACAGCGATTTCCCTGCGAGGGCTCCATATGCCGAGCAGGTTCACTGCAAGCTTGTCATCCGCCAGCGCTTTCCTTGCCCGGAATTTCCGCCATAAACCCCGGCAGAGAACCGCTGCAAGCGGAAGAAGCAGCCACAGCAGAAAAAGCCGTTCAGGATATGCAAAGCAGATAAGGTCCATGGGATGGATAAGGAAAAAGTCAAAATTCAAAAGGCAAAAGTGGCTTGACCAAACCGCCGACTGAGAACTGCCAACTGAGGACTACCTCCTATGGGATTCTCAGCAATCTTGTACTCCCCAGCACAAGTCCTGCAACAAGCAGCACTACCGAGGGCAGGAGAAGCCATGGATAGAGCTCGGTACGCACAATTCTCACCTCTCCCTTCAGGCGGCCCCGCTCAAGCGAATCGATCTCTCTGAACGCATCTGCAAGCCCCTTTTTGTCAGATGCCCTGAAAAACCTTCCGCCTGTCATTTCGGCCACTGTTCCCAGAACCGACTCGCTGCCGCCCCCCCTCTCCCCGACAATCGATCCTGTATCCCCGATTCGAGCACTCGTGTTCACGCCAACGGTATAGATACGCACACCCTCGTTCGCGGCAATACCGGCAGCCGTCACAGGTCCTACCTCGCCCCTGTTGCTCTCCCCGTCAGTCAGCAGCACCAGTACCTTTTCTCCCGAAAATGATGCTTTCAGACGGTTCGTCCCCATAAGAATCGCCGAGCCGATTGCGGTACCTTCATCGCTTATCGCACCAACCGAAACCTGCCCGACAAGCACCCCGAGCAACCTGTGATCCAGCGTCAGGGGACAGAGCGTGAAACTCTTGCCCCGGAACAGTACAAGCCCCACCCTGTCTTGCGAACGGTCTTGTATAAAGCGCAATGCGATTTTCTTGGCGGCATCGAGGCGGCTGCCGCCGAGATCTTCTTCAAGCATGGAGTCTGAAATGTCCAGCGCGAGCATGATATCGATCCCGTCGTCCGAAGCCGCTGCAACTTCGCGGCTTATCTGGGGACGCCCCGTTGCGAGTAAAGCAAGTACAATTGCCGAGCGCGAAAACCACTGCGGCATATTCACCCATCTGCCGGCGCCCATCTTTTCTGCTTTCAGACTGCCGGCTTCGGGAAATATCATTCCCTTCCGTCCTCGTCCGTATCGCCGTTCCAGCCACCGGACAAAAGGCAGCAGCAGCAAAAGCAACAGCCACCAGGGCTGAGCCAGCTCAAATGTCTCTGTATTGAGAAACAGTTCCTGCATCGTTCTTCCCCGGCTTTTCAGGAAAGATGCGAAAAAGATGATGAATTATGAGCCTTCATTCCTACTCCGAATTCCTTGGAACGGAAGGGTTCTAAAATGCATATATTGGTTTATAGTAGAAAGCTAACCAGAGAAGGAACGTTCTGTTAACACTGCACCTATGACAAACAGACTGCTGCTGGCACTTGAGACCATTGTAAGCTGGCTTGACAAGCAGCAGGCTCCCTACATGATTTTTGGCGGTATCGCCAACAGTATTTACGGCAACCCGAGGCAAACGTTTGACATCGACGTAAAAATCTCGGTTCCGTCAAAAAATGAAAAAGTGGATTTCATCGAGCAATTACGGAAGATAGCCGTTGTGCTCCCCGAAGATCCAATGCAATTCATCACTGAAACGAGCGTTCTGCCTGTAACGATCCATGAAGTGCGAGTCGATCTGGTTTTTGCACAACTACCCTTCGAAGAACTGGCCATTGAACGAAGCCGGAGGAAACAGTTCTCTTCAATTACGATGAACGTGTGCAGCATAGAAGATTTCATTCTGCAAAAAGCTGTGTCGACCCGCCAGAAAGACTGGGACGACATTGAAACCGTCACAAGCATCCAGAAAGAAAACATCGACTGGCAGTACCTTCTGCAACATTGCCGAGACGCTTTCCGATTTCCTGAGCGATGCCACCATACTCACGAGAATTCAAAACATGCGATGAAAAGCCAAACAAATGACACTCATGAGCTGCGGAACAGAATGAACCGTTTCAATGCATGGGAACAATCCTATATTAAACAGCTTTCCGAGGAAGAACGGTTCAAACAATTTGTTGAACTGTTTGAGTTGTCAATGTCAAGTGATACAGCAACGGTTGAAAAGGCGCACAGCGAACACATTGAACAGCTTGCCAGAATTGCCAGAGCTGTAAGGGAGAAGAAAAGAAGAACAGTTTAGATCAGAACCCGTGCCGAGTCTTTTTACAACACTCTGCAGATGCAACTTTCCCCCCGTTACTGTATTATTGGAAAAATTGACCGGCATATCATGAAGCAACACGATCATTTTTGGCATCGATCAGGAGAGCGACACCTCCAACCTCGGTTGCCCATGAATACACCTTCGAGCGGCGGCAAGCAATATCTGCCCGCCCAAACCTTGTTCTTGAACGGAACGATCGACTGCAAGGCGGCCAAGTCTGTAAACCGGCACTGCAAAACACACAACCTGCGTTCCCTTTTTTTTATTCCTTTGGTGGATTATTCAGGGTAAGAGGCTCAAAAAAAGAAATGCATAGCTTACATTTACCGTTATGTAGTCGGTAACACATACTGTTTTCTTACCCTAACTCGACAAAGAAAAACATCCTGGGCTTATTTGACCCGGTCATTTTCGAGGTAAACTGTCTCAATGCACATTCAGCATTCCGTTATCATTGGAAAACCGCTTGAAGAAGTGGAAGCCTACCTTACCGACGTTTCGAACAACTGCGTTTGGCAGGAAGACGTAACCGAGTCTTCCGTCATTACCGACGGTCCTATCGGCACCGGGACAAAAGGGGTTGAAAGCAGGAGTTTCATGAACTTTTCTTTCCGTACCGAGTGGATAGTAACGGAATACAGCCCCGGGAAATCGTTCAGTTTCGAAAGCACATCGAGCGTTGCCCCCTACGAAGGCACGTTCGAGCTTGAGAGTGTTGAAAACGGCACGAAAGTCACGTTTACGTTTACCATTCGTGCGTCAGGGTTTCATGCTCTTTTCGATCCGGTCATGAACAGTATTTTTGCGCCCCGGTTCCGCAGCAACCTGGAGCGGCTTGTTACGATCATGGAAAGCAGCTGAAGACTTTTGGAAGGCAATCGTTTCAGCGGCCTTCCCCAGAGACGTTCGGCACTCTTCGATTGTCGGCCTGCTCTCGGCAAACTTGACAAGGTCTGCCTGGTTCAGCAGTTCGATCAGTATACCGCCCCGGGGCACCGAACAGTTTGCAAGTTCCTCTTCTATCTCGCTCGTCACCTCTTCAAGGGCCTTGATCCGGTATTTGCCTTCAAGATAACGACGTATCAGAACACTGAGCTGCTCATAGCACTCTTCAGGCGTCAGTCCTTTTTCCAGTTTTTTCCCGAGCTTTCGAATTTTTTCAAGAACGTCCCTTGCAGAATCAAGCCGTCCCGGTGCCGACCCGGTTTTTCTTTTCACGTAATGCCCGACAAGAACAACCAGGGCAACAACAGCGGCACCGGCAAAGAGCGGAAAAAGATAATCCGTCCACGAACGAACCGGTTGTTTGAGAGGTTTTATCGGCAGCAGTGTTGT
>JAKSDB010000242.1 GCA_022360415.1 Chlorobiales bacterium | reverse complement strand
CAAGCCGGTCACTTGTAAAAGAAATGGCTGCCACAGATGTAGCGAAAAAAACCGTGCCCCACAGGAAGGTAATAGAAAGCCATGTCCAGATGGATGGGGGTGATGCTGTTTTCCTTGCCCGTAAAACCATGAGTACTTTTCAGTCAGTTTTTGGTTTGACTATTTACCATCAAAATAGCCCATAACCGTGTTTTTTCCATCGTTTAATTTTTCAATAATACGTCAATAAACCTGCTTACGTCCCACATGTCCGTCCAGAAAAATATTTTTACATTTAGCACTTGTTATTCTTACCTTCTATTGGCAAATTTAATAGCTGAGAATTCACAAAATCTTAACAGTTGAAAGAGCACCATGTGTGGAGTTTTCGGCGTCTATAATTCTAAAACTCCCGCAGAAGATACATTCTATGGGTTGTACTCTCTCCAGCACAGAGGACAGGAAGCAGCTGGAATAGTTGTAGCCGGATACGACAAAAAGAAAAACAAAACGGTCTACCGGCAGCACAAAGGAATGGGTCTTGTTGCCGAGATATTCAAAAATCACGAGGTTTTCAAGAAACTGCCGGGCCACGCTGCAATCGGGCATAACCGCTACTCTACTACTGGCGCATCGAAATCCGCACATAACATACAACCGTTCTCTCTGACTTATCGATCCGGAAATCTTGCCATCGCCCACAACGGCAACCTTACCAACTCCCGTGCGTTACGCGAAGAACTCACTGAACGTGGCGTTATTTTCCAGGCATCGTCCGATACAGAGATCATTCCGCACCTTGCCGCACTGAGCAAGGAAAAGGAACCGGTTCACCAGATTTACCAGGCTCTGCGGCGGGCACAAGGGGCATTTTCTCTTGTCATCCTTGCAAACGATCAGCTGATCGCTGCCCGTGACCCTTATGGCGTAAGGCCGCTCGCTCTCGGTAAAACCATTGATCCAGAGACAGGCGAGGCAATTTTCTACGTTGCCAGTGAAACCTGTGCATTCGATATCCTGTCGGTAGAGTACGTCAGAGATATCGAGCCGGGAGAAATCTTGTTGATCGACAAGCTCTCGACCAGAACTCACAAACCGGTCTCGCTCTTTCTACCGCCTTCCAAACGCAAAGCCCGCTGCATTTTTGAATATGTTTATTTTGCAAGGCCCGACAGTCTCGTCTTCACTCATTCTGTCGACAAGGTGCGCCGTAATCTCGGCAAAAACCTCTCTCGTGAGTCCATGGTCAAGCCGGCAAACGACAACCAGTACCTGATCGTTGTCAGCGTTCCTGATTCATCGAATACCGCCGCTCTTGGTTTTGTCCGGGAAAGCAATAAAATCTGTCATCCTGCGAGATTCGAGCACGGACTGATCCGTAACCACTATGTCGGCAGAACGTTCATCCAGCCAGGCAAGGAAAGCAGGGAAATCAAGGTAAGGTCGAAATATAATATCATAAGAGGCGTCCTTCAGGACCGGCAGATTGTGGTTATCGACGACTCTATCGTGCGCGGAACAACCGCAAAAATGCTTATCAAGCTTATCCGCGAAGCAAACCCCAAAGAAATTCATCTTCATATCAGCTCGGCTCCGATAACCAACCCGTGTTTCTACGGAATGGACTTCCCGACAAAAGGCCAGTTACTGACACACATGTTTGCCGATACGAAAGACAATGAGGAGGAGATCGAAAAAATAAGGGAATATATCGGTGTCGATTCTTTGAAATACCTCTCTCTACAGGGCATGCTGAACAGTGCACCGAGGTTTGAAAATGAAACTCAAAGCTACTGCACTGCATGCTTCACCGGGGATTACCCGATTCGCACGAACGACGCAACTATCGACAAGGAAGAGTACGATAGCGGGAGTGATCTCACCCTTTTTTCTTGTTCTCCTTGAACTCGATTCGAACGGAGGTATGGGGAACGGCTTCGAGGCGTTTTTTGGGGATAGGCTTGCCTGATTTTGCACAAACACCGTAGGTTTTGTTCCTGATTCTCTCAAGCGCCTGGTCTATATACCCAAGATATTTTTCGTCACGGGCGATGAACATGAATCGCTGTTCACGGTCCATGGTTTCGGTACCGTGGTCTGCCATATGCATGGAGTAGTTCGAGTTTATCGAATCCTCAACGCTCTCCTCCGAAAGCGAGGATCTCAGAATATCGAGATCACGCAGTACCTCTTCGCGACGCTTCAGAAGAATCTGTTTGAAGTGCTCCAGTTCTTCATCCGACAGATAGGTATGGATTACCTTAGTCGGGCCTTCGGGAGTTTCTTTTTCTTTTTTGGGGGTACTGCTGCTTTTTCTGGGCATGGTAATTAATATCCAGTTACTGGTTCAAACACATCAACGAATAACCTGAGGTACACGATTGTTACATGATGACCGCCGGGGAATCAACGAAAGATCCATCTCAGGTAAAAACACGGTAATTATAACATTAGCTTTTGGATTTATCAAGCACTAAACGGCATAATTCGCCGTTTACGTTTTCCTCACGGCCATCCTGAACAGCTTCGAAAGGAACGATATCGAGTGACACGGCAAGAGTTTCCTGCCTGATATACTCGCTGTTCGTTTCAACCGCCTGCACCATTTTTTCACTCCCGGCAATGTTTAATGTAATTCTGTCGGTTATATCGAGACCACTGTCTTTCCTGAGGGCCTGGATCCTGCTGACCAGTTCTCTGGCTATCCCGAGCATCTCCAACTCGGATGTCATCTCGGTATCGAGCGCCACCATGACGCCATGCGCATCGTCGGAAGCAACAAGCCATCCCTCGATATCTTCCCGGCTGATTACAACATCTTCACGGGTAATCGTATAGCGCTTGCCCCCTGTCTCCAGGTCAAGAGAACCCATAGCCTCCAGAGCGGAAATCTGCTTGTGGGTCAACATCCTGATACTCTCGGCAATGCGCTTGACCTCTTTGCCATACCGAGGACCGAGAGACTTGAAATCAGGTTTTGCCTTTTTGCTTACCACCGAACTTTCATCCTCGATATACTCGACCTTCTGCACGTTAACCTCGTCAACAATGACATCCCTGACTTGATCATATTCCATCCGGTCAGCCGTATCGTCGATTGCAAGCATGATACGCTTCAGCGGCTGACGAACCTTTATGGAGGCTTTCTCCCGCAGGGTACGAACCAGCGACGTCACGACCTGGGCCTTTTTCATGCGGTGCTCCAGCGGCTTGTCGATCGCATCCTTATCAACTGACGGCAGATCACAGAGGTGCACTGATTCCCAGGGCTCCCTGCCGGTGACACCGTTCATACTCATATAGATCCGGTCGGCAATAAACGGGGTAAAGGGCGCAAGCAGTTTGGCTACGGTTTCGAGACACTGATAGAGTGTCTGATATGCCGCAAGCTTGTCCTGCCCCATTTCACCTTTCCAGAAACGTTTTCTTGACCGGCGGATATACCAGTTCGAAAGATCGTCTACCGTAAAATCGTTTATCAACCGTACCGCACCGGTAAGATCATACTGCTGCATCCGCAGTTCTACACCCGCAACAAGGGAATGGAGACAGGAGATAATCCAGCGGTCCAACTCGGAACGTTCCGATACCGGTATTTCTTTTTCGGCAAAAGTAAATCCGTCAACATTCGCATACATGACGAAGAAATTGTAACTGTTGACGAAAGCACGAAAAAATTTGCGCTGTTCCTCCTCTATTTCATCCGGGTTGAATGACTTGGGCCTCCATGGCGGGCTTGAGAGAATCAGGTACCACCGCAGCGCATCGGCACCGTATTTTTCCATTGTTTCGAAAGGATCGACAACGTTTCCTTTCGATTTGGACATTTTCTGTCCGTTACGATCAAGAATGTGGCCGTTAACCACTAGGTTCCGGTAAGCCGGTTTGTCGAAAATCAGCGTTCCGATAGCGTGAAGCGTGTAAAACCACCCCCTTGTCTGATCAACGCCTTCGGCAATGAAATCGGCCGGGAAGATTTTCTCGAAAAGCTCCCTGTTTTCAAACGGATAGTGCAGCTGGGCAAACGGCATGGAACCGCTGTCGAACCAGACGTCGATCAATTCCGGTGTCCTGTTGAACCGTTTACCGTCACGGACGAAATAGATCCTGTCGACAAACGGCTTATGCAGATCGAGTTCGACAAGTTCTTCGGCAAGAGCGTCCCCAAGGCGAGACCGTTTGCCGTCGATATCGATGAAGCCTTCCTTGAGTTCCTCTACGGAACCAACGGCAAATGCCCTGCCCGAACCCGGGCCGTCACCGATCTCGAAATCCTCGGTAACCCATATCGGAAGAGGCGTACCCCAGAAACGTTCGCGCGAAAGCGCCCAATCCTTGTTTTCTTCGAGCCAGTTGCCGAATCTGCCCGACCCGATTTCCGGAGGACACCAGTTGATATGGCGATTATGCTCAACCATACGGTCGGCAATGCTTGTCGTCCTGATATACCAGGACTCGCGTGCATAGTAGATAACAGGCACATCGTACCGCCATGAAAACGGGTAGGTGTGGGTAATGGTCTCCTTTTTGAATAGCTTTCCCTCCCCCTTCAGCCGCCGGATAATAAGCGGATCGGCGTCCTTGAAGAACATCCCTTCATACTCGGGAACTTCGGCCGTAAAACAACCGTTTCGCGCAACCGGCTGCAGCATCGGCAGATCGTACTTTTTCGAAAGTTCGTAATCGTCGGCACCGAATGCCGGCGCTATATGCACGATACCTGTTCCATCGTCCGTAGAAACAAAGTCACCCTCGACAACGTACCAGCAAGGTTTTTCGGGCTCAGTCCAGGCAAAAAGCGGCTCATATTCCATTCCGGCAAGCAAGCTGCCGCTGAATGAATCCAGAATGACAAGCTCCTCTTCTTCACCCAGCTGCTGTTCGAGCACCTGAAGGCGTGATCTGGCAAGAATATAAACCTCACCATCAGGGGTCCTCGCTTTCACATATTCAACGTCAGGACCGACACAGAGCGCAACGTTCGAAATCAGCGTCCATGGCGTTGTTGTCCATACCAGCAGGTATTCATCGGCGTCCCTCACCTTGAATTTCACATAGATGCTCGGGTCTTCCACCTCTTTATAACCGAGCGCAAGCTCATGCGAGCTCAGCACGGTTTCGGATATCGGGTCCTGCGGAACAATCTTGTAATCCTTGTAAATGAGCCCTTTGTCGAAAATCGTCTTCAAAGCCCACCAGACGGATTCGATATAATCGTTGGTGCAGGTGATATAGGGGTCGTCCATATCCACCCAGTACCCCATCAGTTCCGTCAGCCTGCCCCAACCTTCACGGTTGTCATCGATATGATGATATACCAGCGCCTTCGCCTCTGCATTGAATTCTCCCGCCCCATACTCTTCGACCTGGGCCTTGTTTTTCAACCCGAGTTTCTTTTCAACCGCAATCTCAACCGGCAGGCCGTGCGTGTCCCAACCGGCTTTACGAGGCACCTTGTAGCCCTGCATCGATTTGAAACGACAGACAATATCCTTGATTGTTCTGCTGAAAACATGGTGGACACCCGGTTTACCGTTTACCGTCGGGGGGCCTTCGTAGAACGAAAAAATCCTGTCACCCGGCTTTTCAAGGCTTTTTCGGAAAATATCGTGTTCCCTCCAGAACCGCAGCACCTCAGCTTCCATGATGCTGTAGGAAGTTCCGGCAGGATATTCGGGAAATTTGTCAGGCATTGTTTTCTCTGTCGTCAATAAAGCTGTCCGATGATCAGGCATGGAATATAGCGCCGGAAAAAACCAAAGGCAAGCCTTTATCAGTTAAAAGGCTTGCCTTGCAAGTTTTTGATAATGTATAATAAACCCGACCCTTACAGACTCGTTCAGTGATCAGCCCGGTTACTGATTTCCCTGTTTGTTGTTAAGGGAATTGCTGATGCCTTCAAGGATCTGCTGGGCAACGTTGTTTGCCGACTCCAGAGCCTGAACAAGTGCATTGCCAAGCGGAGTAAGTGTTGTATCAAGAAGATTGCCTACCCCTAAAAGGATTGTTGAAAAATCCCCTTTAACGTTCTGGCCTCCTCCTGCTTGCTCCTGGGATTTCATTTCTTCTGCCATATGCCACAGAGTTTAGATTTTACTTATATCGATACAAAGATATACAATAAAGTGAAGTTAAAACATTTCTGCAAGCATTCAAAACGAGCCCTGGCGCAAAACGCCGGATAATGGGGAAAGATAGCAACCGGTTTATCTGCTGAACTGTTGAATTGTTCAGTTGTTCAATCAGCTCGATACAGAAACGACTGAAGGTGTGGAACCCATGCTGCTGGCAGGATAGCTTGACAGCAGAATACCAGGCAACGAGAACACATCCGCGACATCACCGGAGCCGGACGGCGATTACTTCCCTAACTTCCCGTTTGCCGCAACCGTTATTCTGCCGTAACTGTCATTAAACCGCTCGATATCGTCTTCTCCAAGATAGCTCCCGGTCTGGACCTCGATCAGTTCCAACGGAATTTTTCCCGGATTTTCCAGACGGTGTACGGTTCCTACAGGAATATAGGTCGACTGGTCCTCCCGCAAAACAACTTCTTTATCTCCAACGGTTATCCTTGCTGTCCCTCTGACAATAACCCAATGTTCAGCACGATTAAAATGCTTCTGCATCGATAATGAAGCCCCAGGATTCACGATGATTCTTTTTACTAAAAAACGGTCAGCTTGATCAACGGTTTCGTAAGAACCCCAGGGACGATTTACCCTGAGATGATTAAAAGCCTCACTACGCCCCTCATTTTTCAACTGTTCAACAATCATTTTGACATCTTTCACCCTGTCCTTGGAAGCAACCAATACCGCATCACCTGTCTCGACTATAACATGCTCCTCAAGCCCGACCGCTGCAACCATACGGCTTGAGGCCCGGATATAAGAGTTTGCCACATCATGCAGCAACACATCCCCTTCAGTCACATTTCCTTTAGCGTCACATTGGTTTACCTCACATAACGCAGACCAGGCTCCGACATCGCTCCATCCCGCATCCAGCGGCACCATCATCAAATCTGAAGCATTTTCCATCACGGCGTAGTCGATCGAATCAGCAGGACAAACAGAAAATGCACTCCTGTCGAGCCTCAAAAAATCAAGGTCTTCAGTCGCATTTTGCAATGCTTTCCTGCATGCAGCAAGAATTTTTGGGGCATGGGTCTCCATCTCCTTTACATATCGTGAGGCTTTGAAAAGAAACATTCCGCTGTTCCAGAAGTACTGACCGGACTTCACATATTGTTCCGCTCTCTCCCGGTCAGGCTTTTCGACAAATTCTTCGACAGGCAATGCACAATTTCCATCATCGATCTGCCTGTCAGTTCCTGAAGCTTTTATGTATCCATAACCTGTTTCCGGCGCATCAGCCGTGACGCCAAAGGTCACCAAAGCGCCTGTATCGGATGCTTTAAGACCCAAAAAGACAGCTTCTGCAAAAGCATCGGTATCCTGTATCACATGATCGGCCGGAAGAATGAGCAGTGTCGCATCGGGATACTTCAGCAGTACCTGCAGAGCGGCGGCAGTTGCAGCTGGTGCAGTATTTCTTCCATCCGGCTCGAGTATGATTCCCCCTATAGTATCGGATACGTCTTTTAACTGTTCTGCAACGATAAAACGATGTTCCTCATTACAGACACAGAAAACCGGGCCAGTATCAGCAACCTTCTCAAGACGTTTAACCGTTGACTGCAACAAGGTCAGTTTTCCTGAAAATGCCAGATATTGCTTGGGATAAAGCGCCCTTGACAATGGCCAGAGACGCGTCCCGGACCCGCCGCTCAGTATTACAGGTATGATCATAAATTATTTTTTTTAAATGCTAAAAACAGACATGCATTAACAGAAAACAATAGCCTCTTTGACTATGTTGAAATGTCGTTATAAACATAAATGCTGCTCAGGGTCCCCGATTTTTTGATAATGGTCTAACATCATGAAAACTTAAGGTACTTATGTCGGGCTGGATATCATTTCGTTGCATACTAACAAGAGCAAAGAAAGGCTTGGAGTGAAACAAGCCTTTACTACACAAGCCGGGTAAAATACCAATATAGAGTAAATACCGCTTAATCAATTTCCCAGCGGTCATTTTTCAATAGCCATTCGCCCTCTCCCCGCTTCGCCCCATCTTCCCCTCGATTCAGCATCCTCAGTCGTTTCTGTATCGAGCTGATTGAACAACTGAACAATTCGGCAGTTCAACAAATAAACCGATTGTTATCTTCCCCTATTACCCATTCCCCGTCTTTTATTCATTAATCAATTGTCGGTTGTCATTTTTTCCCTTCCCGTACATTTCCTCATAATACCGCTGGTACTCACCCGACGTGACATGATCGAGCCATTGCTGGTTGGCCAGATACCACTCAACGGTTTTCTCGAGCCCCTCCTCGAACTGCAGCGAGGGCACCCAGCCCAGCTCTTTCTGCAACTTCGAGGAATCGATGGCATAGCGGAAATCATGACCTGCCCGGTCGGTTACATACGTGACCAGCTTCTCCGATTCTCCTTCGGAGCGCCCGAGCTTCCGGTCCATAATGCGACAGAGCAGTCGTATCAGGTCGATATTCTTCCACTCGTTCCGCCCTCCGATGTTGTAGGTTTCCCCTTTCTTCCCCTTATGATAAATCACGTCGATCGCTTGGGCATGATCGACCACCCACAGCCAGTCCCTGACATTCTCTCCTTTTCCATAGACCGGCAGCGGCTTGTTGTTGTTAATGTTGTTGATGAACAGCGGGATGAGCTTTTCCGGGAACTGGTAAGAGCCGTAGTTATTGGAACAGTTGCTGATCACAACGGGCAAACCGTACGTATCGTGATAGGCTCTCACGAAGTGGTCCGATGAAGCTTTGGAAGCCGAATACGGACTGTGCGGATCATAGGGCGTTTCTTCGGTAAACATACCCTCACTCCCAAGCGCTCCGTATACTTCATCGGTCGAGACATGGTAGAACCTTTTTCCCTTGAAATTCTCTTTCCACAACGCGCGTGCCGCATTGAGCAGATTCACCGTTCCCAGCACGTTGGTCATGACAAACTCGGTCGGGCTTGCGATCGAACGGTCGACGTGCGACTCGGCGGCAAGATGAATCACCCCGTCGAAACGTTCCCGTTCAAACAGCTCGAATATAGTTGTGCTGTCGGTTACATCACCTTTCACAAAGCGGTAGTTCTCTCTGCCTTCGACATCCCGCAAATTTTCCAGATTGCCCGCATAGGTCAGCTTGTCGAGGTTGGTGATGGTATACTGAGGGTAGGTGTTCACGAAATGCCTGACTACATGCGACCCGATAAACCCCGCCCCTCCAGTGATGAGTATGTGCATCGCTGTAAAGTCAAAATTGAAAAGGCAAAAGTAAAAACAAAAACGTGATTAGTACTAAAAAAAATATCGATTGAGAGACAAGAGTCGGAGGTCGGGAATGGGTACATGCACCCTATTCTGCCTAAAACCTAACACATAATACTTACCATAATCTTCAACTTTTGCCCTTTGACTTTTAAACTTGCCTTCCTATCCCCATTTCCCAGTACCCGGTGCCTATTCCCCAATCTTTACAAGCATTTTTTCCAGCGAGTCCTGCCAGTGCGGGATATCCATTCCCCAATGCTCCTTGATCTTTCCCTTGTGCAAAACGCTGTAATGAGGCCGCTTCGCTTTTGTCGGATATTCCTCGCTGCCTACCGGCAAGACCTTGCATTGCAGACCTTTT
>JAKSDB010000114.1 GCA_022360415.1 Chlorobiales bacterium | reverse complement strand
CTTTATAGATGTTTATTTTTGCCATCTTCATCGCCTCGTGTGGTCGATTGCTCGGGAAGCTGATTGTTGTTCTCGTGATGGCAGCTTCTCTGGTTCAGTTTTGGCAAGGTGAAGCGGTCGCGGAACCTTTGACAAAAGAGGCTTTTGTTGCTCTGCTTGAAAAAAATCACCCCATATTTGAAAAAGAGCGGCTGACAAAGTCTATTGAGGCCACCGAACAGCGAAGGTATCTTGGCGAGGTTGACTGGAATGTTTCTTCTTCGCTGACATGGTCGCGTGAGGAGGCGACCATCACCGCATTCAGTCCTGATCTTACGAACGCGCTTTCTCTGCAAACCGGCCTGAATAAACAGTTCTGGGACACAGGCGGGCGTCTTTCGGCAACCTATTCCATCAACCGTTCTTCCAGCTCTTTCGAACAGGCTCCTTTGTTTTCCTACCCGGAAAGGTTTTATGAAAACAGTCTTGAACTCCAGTATTCACAACCGTTGTTGAGAAACATGGGTGGGAAACTGACCCGTCTGCAATATGACCTGAAAGCCTACGATGTCGATGTGGCGGGGATCCAGGCGTCAGAGAATATCGAGGATTTTCTTGCAAATGCGATCTCAAAATATCTGGACTGGGTCTATCTTGAGGAGCAGAAGAAAATAATTTCCAGAAGACTCAGTTTGAGCCGTAAGGAGTTCGAGAGGACGCAGCGCAAGTTTAACGCCTTTCTTGTTGATTCCGCCGATGTGATTCGGTCGAAAGACGCCCTGAACACTTGGCGGCAGAACCTTGGCCTTGTCGAATCACAACTGTCGGCTCTGAGATCCGAGCTTTCGGTTCTCGCTCAGAGTTCTCTTTTTCTCACAGGCGAGCCCGACTTCAATCTCTACTCGCTGCAACGTCCGGAAGCTCTTGCATCGGCCAAAGCCAGGCTCGAGAGCAGTTCGAGGATTCTAAAGATACTCGATCTGCGAAAAAAGCAGCTCGATGTCAATGCCATTGGAGTAAGAGAGACGGGAAAACCCGATCTTTCTCTTATTGCCGCCGTCACGGTTAAAAGCGCGGAGGAAGAGGCCGGCGATTCTTTCACGTTTGACAAAAATGATGCTGCGGTCGGTTTGCAGCTCTCTGTTCCCATTGAAAACAGAACCGCAAAGGCAGATTACCAGAGAAACCGTCTTCAGACTCTTCAGCTTGGCAAGGAAAGAGAGGATGTTTCTCTTTCACTTAACGCTTCACTTTCTTCTCTTCATACGCAGTTGACGAAACTCATGGAGGTTCTGGAACTGAATCGCGAGCAGATCGAGTCGGCAAGGCTGAGAACCATCGAGGAGACAAAGATATACGAACAGGGCAGAGGTGACCTGACCTTTGTTATCATGAGCCGTGATAATGAGGAAAGCGCCAAGCTTGCCTATGCTGAAAACGCACTGAATTATCAGAAGCTCTGGTTGCAGTATGAGGCATTGATGGATGAATTGTACGAGTGAAGGGCAACTATTTATTTATTCCGCAATTCAATTGCTGCGTTGAGCTGTACTCGAAATCCTCATGTACTTTGTGTACACTCCGGTTTCTGTGCTCAGTTCGCCTTGCTCTTGAACCGCTCATGACAATAAATAGAATGCCCTGAAGGAATGAGTTATATGAGTGAAGATGGCTTGTTGGCTGGATGGCGAAGTTTTTGACTTTTGCCTTTTGAATTTTGACTTTTTTAAACCTTTATGAAATCACTTTTCCGTTTTTTTGCCGAGCGTCACATGCTCGCCTACCTCATGACGATCCTGGTCTTTTTGTTCGGTATGGCTACGCTTTGGCAGATAAACCGGGCGCAGTATCCCAAGGTGGATCTGGGTCAGATGGTGGTGACTACGGAGTACCCCGGTGCTGCGCCGGAAGACGTTGAGCTCAATGTCACCAACAAGATCGAGGATGAGCTGAAAAGTGTCACCGATATCAAGCGGGTTTTTTCCATGTCGATGGAAAATGTCTCGATCGTTATTGTCGATATAGAGCCGGATGCTTCAGACGTTGACGGGGTGAAACGCGAAATCCGTGAAGCGGTGTTTCGAATCACCGATTTTCCCGAAGAGGTTACGGAGTCGTCCCTTATCACGGATATTAAATCTTCCATATTCCCGATTCTCGAAGTCGGCCTGACCGGAGATATGCCCTACCCCGAACTGAGAGAACTTGCACGCAGGTTCGAAAAGAAGCTGAAGGACATTCCGGGAGTTGCCAGCGTACAGCGCTACGGGTACCGGGACAGGGAGATACAGGTCGAGCTGTATCCCGAGAAGATAAGGGAGCTTCAGATTCCCATGCAGGAGGTTGTCGATGCCATACAGCAGCGAAACATCAGGGCAACGGGTGGATCGCTCGAATCGTTTACCAGTGAGAAAAACCTTGTTACCCTTGCCCAGTTCCGCGATCCCCGGGAGGTGGGTGATGTTGTTGTCCGTTCCAGCTTCGACGGTCCGATTATCAAGGTTTCAGATATAGCGGACATTACCGACGGCTTCGAGGAAGAACGGGTTCTTTCGAGAATCAACGGACATCCGGCAATCTCGTTCCTGATCAACAAAAGCGAGTCGGCGGATATCATAAGAACGGTAAAAGCAATACGGGAACTGGTCGACGAAGAGGAGGAGCAACTTCCTGAAGGAGTCCGGTTTATCTATGGTCTTGATTTTTCGCAGTATGTCGAGAACCAGCTTTCTATTGTGATGACGAATGGCACTATCGGTCTTTTCCTTGTGCTGGTAGTGCTTTCCCTGTTTCTTAACCTCCGGACGG
>JAKSDB010000229.1 GCA_022360415.1 Chlorobiales bacterium | reverse complement strand
TCGACAGTGAACATTCGGCAATTTTCCAGTCACTGACCGGACACAGGAACGAAGATATCGAACGTATTATCCTGACCGCGTCCGGAGGGCCTTTCAGGCAGACACCCGCCGAGGACTTGAAAGACGTAAGTCCGGAAAAAGCGCTTAAACATCCGCAGTGGTCGATGGGAGCAAAAATCACCATTGATTCCGCAACACTGATGAACAAGGGCCTTGAAGTCATAGAAGCACACTGGCTCTTCAACATGCCTGCAGAAAAGATCAGTGTCGTGGTGCACCCGCAAAGTATCATCCATTCAATGGTTGAATACGTTGACGGATGCGTTATGGCACAGCTCGGCGCGCCCGACATGCGTGCCCCCATCGCTTACGCGATTGCCTGGCCCGAGCGCTGTGAAAGCGGAATTCAGAAGCTCGACCTGACAAAGATCGGCACCCTGACGTTCGAGGAGCCTGACATGGAACGTTTCCCCTCGCTACGTCTTGCATTCGAGGCACTGAAAGCCGGCCGGACATATCCCGCCGTCCTCAATGCCGCCAACGAGATCGCGGTTGCCGCGTTCCTTGATAAAAAAACAGGTTTTACCGACATACCTGCCATTGTCGACAAAACCATGCAGGCCCATGAGGCTTATACCCCGTCTTCACTTGAGGAATATCTGGCTGCGGACCGGTGGGCCCGTGATACGGCCAGGGAAATGACAAAGTAGCCACTACTAACCACCACCCCGAAAACCTGGAAAAAAGCTGTTTTCGGAATAGCCTGTTTTTGAAGGAAAACAAATCGGATCATGGATTTTATAAGTACGACATTCTATTTTATCGTCGCGATTTTCATTCTTGTCACCGTGCATGAGCTCGGCCACTTTCTTACTGCCAAGCTTTTCGGTATGCGGGTTGACAAGTTTTATATCGGGTTTGATTTTTTCAATCTCCGGCTATGGAAGAAAAAAATCGGCGATACCGAATACGGTATCGGTGTTTTCCCGCTGGGAGGCTACGTAAAAATAGCCGGTATGGTTGATGAAAGTCTCGATACAGAGTTTCAGCAGAAAGCGCCCGAGTCCTGGGAGTTCAGGGCGAAACCTGTCTGGCAGAGACTTGTCGTCCTTGCCGGCGGTGTCAGTATGAATATGGTTCTTGCTGCAGCCATATTGATCGGTATGGCTTCGGTATACGGAGAAAGCAGGACTTCGGTGGCGAACCCGGCCTACGTTGAGGAGGGATCGGTGTATGCCTCGATGGGCATGCAGACCGGCGACCGTTTCGTCGCGGTCAACGGCAAGCCCGTTGAATACTGGGAGGAAGTATTGTCTCCCGAAAACTTTGCGGGAAGAACCCTTACTTACACCATTCTTCGTGACGACGGGCGCAGAACACTGCGGGCACCCGCGGATATCCTTACCCGCATAAACGAAACACAGGCTCTGGGCATAAGGCCGTTGATGCCTCCGGTGATCGATCAGGTGCTTGCCAACCAACCGGCAGACAGGGCCGGTTTGAAACCGGGCGCACTCATCACTGCCATCAATGAAAAACAGGTTTATGACTGGTCGGAAGTCGTCGAAATCATTTCCATGAATCCCGGCAAAACAATATCGGTTGCATGGAAATACCTTGCCCCTCCCCCTGACGGGACGGTTGATGTCCGGAAGATCAGGGAATTCGGCACGCTGACTGTTTCGGATATGGTCCCTGCATCCACGGGAAAAATCGGCATCGGTCTGAAACAGACGCTCGTTATCGACCGCAGACACCTCAATCCTGTCGATGCCACCTTTTATGGCCTGGACCAGACATGGAACCTGACAGTGACAACCGTTCAGGGATTCGGTAAGATCCTGACCGGCCAGGAGGATTTTCGCAAATCACTTGGCGGCCCGATCAAGATCGCACGCATAGCCAACCAGAGCGCCGAACAGGGCCTGAGCAGTTTTCTTTATTTCCTGGCACTCCTGTCGATTTCACTGGCGTTCATCAATATTCTTCCCATTCCAGCCCTTGACGGTGGACAGTTTGTGCTCAATGCCATAGAAGGTATCATTGGTCGGGAAATTCCTTTTCAGGTGAAAATGAGGATTCAGCAGGTCGGTATGGCTTTGCTCCTGACACTCTTTCTGTTCTTTATCTTCAATGACATCATCAATCCCTGACGGACGGGGCAGGAGTGAGCGGACCAGATTATGCTTGACAAGCTCGAAGCCATAAAAGAGAAGTACCTCCGGGTGGAAGAACAGCTTTCCGATCCCGAAATCATCGCCGATCAGCAACGTTTCAGAAGACTCAACAAGGAGTACAGCGATCTGAAAGAGATTGTTCAGGCATACGACAGATATACATCCAACAAACACCAGCTCGAAGAGGTGCGCCAGATGGTCCGGCAGGAAGCCGACCCTGACATGAAAGCCCTGGCTCAGGCCGAACTGCAAAAGCTGCAGGAGCTTGAACCGGAGATCGAGCAGGAGTTGAAAATGCTTCTCCTGCCGAAAGATGAAGCCGATTCCAGAAACGTCATTATCGAGATCCGTGCGGGAACCGGAGGTGACGAAGCCGCACTGTTTGCCGCCGATCTTTTACGGATGTACCAGAGGTATGCCGAAAGGAAAGGATGGAAATGCGAAATACTGGAGTTCAGTGAAGCAGGGATACCTGGCGCTTGCAAGGAAGTCATACTCGGTATCAGCGGCCATGACGTCTACGGCACCATGAAGTTTGAAAGCGGTGTGCACCGTGTCCAGCGGGTTCCGGAAACCGAGACCCAGGGCAGGATTCACACCTCCGCTGCAAGCGTTGCAGTCCTTCCGGAAGCTGAAGAGGTCGATATCGAAATTCGCAAGGAAGACCTGGAAATGGACACGTTCCGGAGCGGTGGGAAAGGGGGACAGAACGTCAACAAGGTTGAAACCGCGGTACGCATCACTCATGTTCCGACAGGCATAGTCGTCGCCTGCCAGGAAGAGCGCTCCCAGCTCCAGAACCGTGAAAGGGCTTTGAAGATGCTTCGGGCAAAACTGTATGACATGCAGCTCGCTGAAAAAAACAGGGAGCGTGCCGACCTGCGCAGGTCGATGGTTACAACCGGCGACCGCAGTGCTAAAATCCGTACGTACAACTTTCCGCAATCAAGGGTCACCGACCACCGTATCGGCTTTACCAGCCATGCTCTTCCGCAGATACTCGAAGGCAGCCTCGATGAAGTCATCGAAGCGCTCAAGCTCCATGACCAGACCCTCCGCCTTCAGCAGGAACATCAATAAAGCGCCCCTTATTGCGGCGCTTTTTGGTATATTCAGGTATGGGATAACAAATATTCAAGCTGACTATCGGTAACACAATGAAGAGGGATTTTGAAATCAAGGTAACAGGAAAAAGCAAAGGCGAATGGATATTTCATAAAGGGTTTCGTGAAACCGTCAACTACCTCTCCGACCATAAAAGAATCCTCGCGTTCAACCCTTTCTGCCGCAAGGTTGAAGTGTTCGACAACGATAACAACATCTATAAATGGCACTTCCGGGTAACCGACCCGCAGAACAATCCGTTTGATATTTTCTTCTTTATTGAAGAAACACAGGAGCTGATGGTCGCCCTTCCCGAAGAGTATGAAGACATGGACCCGGATGATATACCCGAAGAGGTTATCCATGACAGCACCGTTGGAAGAAAAATCATATGGAGGCACCACCCCCGCGGGAAAAAGATTGACGATCCGAAAAAATACGCTTTTGAAGGAAAAGTTTTCGCGGAGATGCATGTGCAACCGCATAAAAAGGCACAGACCAGGGTGGATTTTGACCTCAAAGTGAATGTCTGGTTCACACTCTACCCGGCATTCAGGATCATACCGGAAAAGGTTATCAGGAAAATGACCAATGCGGGCATGTCCTTTATCATGCAGACCTCAACGAACAGGATGTTCCGCAGCATTTCAAAGGACTTCGCAAAAATTCAGCCCGTATAAGGACAGGCAAAACCTCTTCATGAGGGTCTCTCAAGAAAACGTCAACTCCTGTCTGCGGGTTCAGAAAAGAACAGTAAACCGGTTGCCTGAATCCCGGCCGTTCACTAAGTTTTCACCTTGAGCCCTAAGCATTCGATACGTTACGCACAGAAGAAATATCTATCACACAATCAGGACAGAAGTGTTATGAAGCAGATCGTCTTTGCACTGAACATCGCCCTCCTCCTTATCCTTTCATCCTGCAATACTATTGAAGGCGTCGGAAAGGATGTTGAATCGGCAGGTTCAGCCATAAAAGAATCGGCCCAGAAAAACAAGTAATACCCTGGAAAAATGTCTCCGGTCCAGGACAGCTCATCGGCAATTCACGGTTTTTGTGTCCTCTCCCGCGGCTATCGTAACCCGGCAACTGTTATTGGTCGTGCTTCGCTCCCTTCTGCTACCTCCTCTCAGCACAGCCCTGACGATATAGGTACTTGGCCCGGAAGGGTTTGCCGCTACACCCACCCAACTGTTCCGGTAGATGCCTTCAGGCTCGATCTCGATCACACCTATCGGCTGCACGACGCCACCTGTCCTGCCGGGAATGAGGCTTTCATCAATTTCAACATCGATGCCGTCAGCAGTGCAGCTTCCGCTACAGACGTTTTTTACCGTAGCTTTGACAAACACACCGCCGGAGGCACGCATCAGCTCAACGCTGTCGATAACAAGATCGACCCCCTGACAGGAAGCCGAGTGCGGCGGGCGTTGTCCAGCCTGCCTTTCAAGGGCCGGTGAATTAATCATCCTGTCCGGCCGTATCTCCGTCATACCTTTGTCGGAAGCGTTTTTTGCCGCGAAAGCCTTCAGGGATACAGAACATACCGCAGAAGAAACAAGCACCAGAACGAGAAATGTCCGGAGGTCTACCCTGAATCTGAAAAAAACATGCATGGCTAATCCTCTCTTGATTAGTAAGAAACCTTTTAGGAAACTTATGCAAAAAAAATGTAGCTTCCTGTGAAAAACCACAATCCCGTTGACACCGGTGAACATCCGCAATACATCGCTTACAAGATTTCCTCTTCTGTTGCTGACACTCGGAGCGCTTCTGCTGTTTCCGTTCGAGCGTGAGGCAAACGGAAAAACCTATTATCATTTCACCCTGAAGGCGTTTCTTGATCCCCCTAATCTCTCCGCGGTCGAATGGGCCTGGGTGACGCTGGTTGAAATCCCCAAAAGCCAGGCTTACCCTGAGCAGGCCGCTCTGGCGGAAAGCTATGGCGGCTCGCTCCGTGGCAGCGTTCTCGCATTTGTCCGTGCGGCCGCATGGAGATCGGATCACAGCTATGCCCTCGACAAACGCTGCAAGGACAGACCGGCGGAAATGGAGATTTCATGGCACGAAAGCTGGAGTGATAAAGTGTATGCGATGGGAGGACTTGACAACCCGAACAATCTTGACGAACTGAATTTCGGTTTTACAACAAGACCTATTCTGCTGCAGAACAAACGGTGGTTCGATCCGAAAAGCCGCAGTTATGTCGCGCTCGGCCCTATCCGCATGGAAGGCGAAGCCGCAGAAGAGATCCGTGGAGATTTTATCCTCCGTCCG
>JAKSDB010000319.1 GCA_022360415.1 Chlorobiales bacterium | reverse complement strand
TGTCGGCGGGAAGATTTTAGAGCAATCGGAGCGGGAGTATTTTATCCGGGGTCTCGGGTATCTCAAGAGTCTGGAGGATATTGAAAATATAGCCGTCGACGTGAGCTCGGACGGTGCTCCCATTCTTATCAAGCATATTGCAAACGTCAAACTTGTCCCGGAGCTAAGGCGCGGTGCTTCGGATCTCAATGGTAAGGGCGAGGCAGCCTCGGCTATTGTGGTTACCCGCTACGGTTCCGATGCCTATCGGATCATCGAAAAGGTCAAAGAGGTGCTGCAGCGTGTGGAACCCTCACTTCCCGAAGGAAGCCGGATCGAGATCACCTATGACCGTTCCAGGCTTATCGGGCGCTCAATCGACACCTTGAGCAAAAAACTGATCGAGGAAATGCTTGTGGTAGGTGCCATTGTGCTCATCTTCCTTTTCCATTTTCGTTCCGCTCTGGTGCCGTTTGTTACGCTTCCGGTCGCTATCGTTCTTTCGTTCATACCCATGTATTATTCAGGGGCCTCCTCCAATATCATGTCTCTGGGCGGGATTGCCATTGCAATCGGTGCCATGGTGGATGCAGCGATTATTCTCGTGGAGAATTGCCATAAAGGCCTTGAAAAATGGGAGTCGGAGGGGAAGAAGGAAGATGTTTCCAAAGTGCTGCTTCACTCTTCTCAGGAAGTTGCCCGCCCGATTTTCTTTTCGCTTCTGGTTATCGCCGTGTCGTTTATGCCTGTTTTCACTCTTGAGGGACAGGAAGGACGTTTGTTCAAGCCATTGGCTTTTTCCAAAAATTTTTCCATGTTTTTTGCGGCTGTTCTGGCTATCACGCTCGCGCCGGTTCTCATTCAGTGGCTTCTGCGTATCCCGAAGAAAGTTGAGCTCGGGAACCGCCGGCTGTCAAAGGTCATAAATTTCTTTTGGGCCGGAACCATTCATTCGGAAGAAACCCATCCGGTTTCCCGATTTCTTCATCGGGTCTATACACCTGTTTTAACATTTGTCCTGAAACATCGAACCGGGGCTATTCTGGTCTCCCTGGCTCTGGTTTTAAGTATTGTTCCGGTCTACTCCAAACTTGGTCAGGAGTTCATGCCCCCGCTCAATGAGGGGGATCTTCTGTATATGCCCACCACGCTTCCGGGGATTTCCATCGAAAAGGCCAAGGAATGGCTCCAGCAGCAGAACAAATTGATCGGGGAGTTCGATGAGGTCGAGTCTGTTTTCGGAAAGATCGGCCGTGCCGGAACAGCTACAGACCCCGCACCTCTTTCGATGGTGGAGACCGTCATTCAACTTTACCCTCAGGACGAATGGCCTGAAAGTTATCATGAACGCTGGTACTCTTCCTGGATGCCCGAATTTCTCAAGCCCGCTTTTCGTATCGTCTGGCCGGAGATGAAACGGCGTGAATGGAAAGAATTTATCAATGCCTTGAATAAGACGGTGAATCTGCCCGGCACTACCAATGCCTGGACATTTCCCATTAAAACCCGCATTGATATGCTTACAACAGGGATAAGAACGCCCATCGGGGTCAAGGTCTATGGCGATGACCTTGAGGAAATCGAGAAAATCGCGGTTCAGGTTGAGCAAAAAGTTCAGAACCTTGAAGGGACGCGATCTGTCATTGCCGAGCGTTCCCAGGGCGGGTACTACATCGATATAAGGCTGAAAAGGGAAAATCTTGCTGCTTACGGGTTGAGCGTAGAGCAAGCTAACAAACTGATTGAGGGTGTTATCGGGGGGCAGAATGTCACAACGATTATTGCCGGTCGTGAGCGATATCCCGTCAACATCCGCTACCAGTCCTCATTCAGGTCGACTACCGAAAAAATCAAACGGGCGCTGGTTTCCGTGTCCGGAGAAAAACATGTTCCTTTGTCGGAAATTGCCGATGTAACAACCAGTCGCGGTCCGGCGGTAATAAAGGATGAAAACGGCCTGCTTACTTCCTGGGTTTATGTGGACCTTGAAACGGACCAGGATATCGCGAGATACGTTGAACGGCTCGAAAAGGTGCTTCAGGAACCGGGACTGTTTCCCATAGGGTACACGTATACGATCAGCGGCCAGTTTGAGTTCATGGAGCGGGCGAAGAAGCGTTTGGTGATGGTTATTCCTTTAACGCTTTTTATCATCGTGCTGCTCTTGTATATGAACACCCGTTCCTGGATTCGTACGGGAATTGTATTGTTGGCGGTTCCATTTTCTCTCGTGGGGGCGTTCTGGATTCTTTATGTTCTGGACTACAACCTCAGTATTGCCGTGTGGGTCGGTATTATCGCGCTTGCCGGTGTCGATGCGGAGACGGGAGTCATCATGCTGCTCTACCTTGATCTTGCCTACAAAAGGTTTGAAGAGAAAAATCAGATGAACACAAAGGCGGATTTAACGCGGGCGATCATGGAGGGCGCGGTCAAGCGGGTCCGCCCGAAGATGATGACGGTCGCAGCACTGTTCCTGGGGCTTCTTCCCATAATGTGGTCCGGGGTTCATGAAACAGGCGCTGATGTCATGAAACGAATTGCCGCTCCGATGGTGGGTGGTATTTTTACCTCTTTTATAATGGAGCTGTTGATTTATCCCTGCATCTATATGATCTGGAAAGAACGCTCGTTAAAACGTGCAGAAGAGGAGGTTGAAAAAGGGCATAAATAGGGGTGCCCTTAAAAAAATGTATGGTCTGCAGGTGGAACACGATTGGTTATGCTTTGTTATTCCTGTAAGGAAGGGTTTTTATATTACAATCACTCAACCTGAAGTTTTACGAAAAGTTGGGAAACGAAGTAATGCGTTGTGGGCACGGCGATTTCAGATTACAGGATAAACGAAACGGAGAATTGTTTTTGGATTTGATTATAAATTTTACTCCAACAGGTATGATCCCGACCAGGGAAATGACTCCCCATGTTCCGATATCCGTGAATGAAATCGTTGAAGATGTGCATAAAGCGGTCGAGATCGGGATAACCATGGTTCACCTGCATGCCCGGGATGAAGAAACAGGAAAACCGACCTACAAAGCGGATATATATGGTCGTATCATCGAAGGGATACGTTCATTCACGAAAGACCTGGTTTTAGGCGTTTCCCTGAGCGGCAGGAACTTCAAGGAATTCAGCCAACGCGCAGAGCCCCTTCAGCTCGGAGGAGATTTGAAGCCCGACATGGGCAGTCTGACGCTCAGTTCCACAAATTTTAACCGTGAAGCCAGTGTGAATTCACCGGACATGATCCGTGCACTGGCCGATGAAATGAAGTCACGGGGGATTCTGCCGGAGTTGGAAGCGTTCGATGCGGGAATGATCAATTATGCAAAGTACCTCGAAACCAAGGGTATCCTCAAACCGCCACATTATTTTAACCTGCTTCTTGGTAACATTGCCTGTGCACAGGCAGACCTTCTGCACGCGGGTGTGATGATCCGTGATCTGCCCCCGAATTCTTTATGGTGTCTTGCAGGGATCGGTGATTCACAGCTTATGATGAACTCGATTGCCATTGCTTCAGGAGGGGGAGTCCGTGTCGGCCTGGAAGACAATATCTGGTTTGATCCTGCCCGGACACGCCTTGCATCGAACAGCGACCTTCTGCGTCGTATTCACAGGATAGCAGCAGCAAATGAGAGGAAAGTATTGTCTCCCGCCGCATTGAGGAAAACGCTCGACCTTCAGAGGGGAGACGGTGAATACGGGAGGGCCTGACAGAGTTTCAACTGTTGGGTTTTTGTGCTTTACAGGGGGTGCCGTCGGTTTTGTTCCGTTGCGTTCCTTCCCGGATGAAAAACGGGCGAATGGGAAATGGATATGCTCAAAGCTGCTGATCGGGGAAAAAAATCAGGAAGTGTGTTCTTTTTCTTGATTCTCTACATATTAAATGTTAAGATTGTATGTCCTTAAGGATAAGTTAGTTTACTTTTTCTATGACGGAGATCATCCACTAACCCCAGTTTTAACCACATATGGCAATTTGTATCGTTGACGATATTGTCGAGAATATCGGAGTAACGGCGCCATACTATGCGTTACAAAATCTGAACGTAACTGACGATGAGGTAAAAGCGGAAATTCCGGTAGAACAACCCATGGACGATGAGTACGGGGTTATATCGGGAGCTGAGGTCGGGAGGCATCTGGCCGTTCTTGGTGCCTGCGCACTTGCGAAATCGAGCAGTAAAGAGAAGCACTACTACATCGTCAAAAGTGCTGTTTTGAAAAATATTTATGAGGGTGAGGTGAGAGATTCGAATCTCATCGGCGCGGCAAAAACTCTCACTATTGACAAAAAATCAGGCAGTATATCGTCTGTCCTCAGTTGCCGCGACGGAACACCGTTATTTACACTGGATGCCACGTATCTCATTATGAAGGCTCCATTGTTTGAAAAGCTTTTTCGAGCAAAACGACAGCTGTTCGATAGCGGTCAGTACAATCCTTACAGAAAAGCTTTTCCCCTGCGCGACATCAAATGTATAGACGGTATTGCCGAAGCGAGACTCGGGCCATTGGAGCCAAAAGATTGCAACGGTCACTTTATTTCCTATCCCTGTATACCTGTAGCCATAATAATGCACGGATTGAGCAGGTTGGCGGGAAGGCTTCTTTCCAAAATTGTCGGCGTTGAGCATGCCCCATACAGGGGGATGTATGCCGATGTCAATGCGACCCATTTCGCTTTTGCGGGAGAAACGGTACGTATGGTTGTGAAATATTCCTGCCGGAAAGGCTATGAATATGAGTTTTTCTGTGAGGCCCTTAGTGAAACAGGTGTGACATATGGTTCAATGACCGCGAGACTGGAGTACAGAGGCTGAAACAGTATCGTGATTGTGTGTCATATCCTGCTGCTTTGTACAAGCCTGATAAAACTCGTTTTTCCCTACCTGGTTCTGCCTGAATGGCATGAGCAATACAATAATTCCGGGCGTGAAGATGAAGCGTTTCTTTTCTATCGTTTTTGTGCTGCTGTTAAGCTCTCAGGCTTATGCGAGGGAGCCTCTTGCAGCAAACGTTGAGGTTCTTTCAAAAACCTCCTCAAGCTGGAACGGCAATCCTTTGCCGGAATATCCCGAGGGCAGGCCTGAAGTGACGATCCTCAGAATTGCAATCCCTCCCGGCGTGAAGCTTCCGCTTCACAAACATCCTGTAATCAATGCCGGCGTTATGACGAAAGGTGAGCTGACGGTTACAACGGAAAAAGGGCAGGTGCACCATCTGCGGGCAGGCGACCCGATTGTTGAAGTTGTCGATACGTGGCATTATGGAAGAAACGATGGAGATGAGACAGCCGAGATCGTCGTTTTCTATGCGGGTATCAAGGGCGAGCCCATTACCATCAAAAAATGAGGTGATAAATTGGTGCGCATGTCCCCTCTTCAAGGCATGAGGTAGAGATAGTCGTAGTGTATGAGGGGTTTTTCCCCTTTTCTCCCCAGCAGCTCTTTCGTCTTCTCAGATCCGTATTGCGCCATGCCGTAGCCAATGGCTTTTTTGTTTTCTGAGCATACTTTGATGATATCCCCCTTGAAAAACGTGCCTATTACCGATACTATTCCGACGGGAAGCAGGCTGTTAGCGCGCTCGGGGGATCGTAAAGCGGTTTCCGCACCGCCATTGATGATTACAGCTCCTTTTTCAAGCCCTTCGCTATGGGCGATCCAGCGTTTGCGTCCATGGACGGGTTTTTGTGGAATAAATCGTGTTCCAACCGTTTTCCCGCCGAGAATGTCGAGAAGAATGCCTGGAGTTTGTCCGTTGGCTATATGAACGGTAATTCCGAATCGCGCCAGCTTGTGAGCGATATGGCATTTTGTGAGCATGCCTCCTCTGCCGAATTCCGATTTTCCAGGCTTGATGTACTGGTGAAAATGCTCTGTAGCAATGTCGATACTGCTGATGACGCCGGGGTTCTTTTCTCCATGGGACATATCGAAAAGACCGTCAACATGTGAAAGAATAATGTGGGCGTCAACCTGCATCATGGACGCAATCATACCGGAGAGCTCGTCGTTGTCGGTGAACATAAGCTCGGTAACGGAAACCGCGTCGTTTTCGTTGACGACCGGAATGATTTTCTGTTCCAGAAGCGATGCGAGGCAGGTCCTGATATTGAGATAATGAATACGGTCGCGAAAGTCGCTTTTCGTGACCAGTATTTGCGCGATAGTAAGACCCCATTTTTCAAAAAGTTCCGCGTACGTGTTGATAAGTCTTATCTGTCCAGTCGAAGAAAGAACCTGCCTTGAAGCGACCGGGGAAAGCTCCGAGGGAAGCCGAACAAGAGACAGGCCCGCTCCGACCGCGCCGGAAGAAACAAGGAGCACCTCAACGCCCAGTTTTCGCAATTCTGCAATCTGTGAAACAAGCTGGTCCAGTATGTTGAGGTCAAGCTCACCTTTGTCATTGGTGATGACATTGGTGCCGACTTTCACGACAACTTTTCTGTAGAGCGGTTTTGGCATAGGATTAAAGCGCGGATTCACGGCTCGCATGCAGTCCTGTAACCCCGATAATAATCAAAAGAAGCGAGATTATTTTCAGCAGGTTCATTGATTCACCGAAACATAGTACA
>JAKSDB010000374.1 GCA_022360415.1 Chlorobiales bacterium | reverse complement strand
TTCTTTCAGGCTGCCGACATTTTGCGCAACCATTTTTATTGTCGTTACGCTTTTGAAAAGGCTCGAATTCTTGCCGACAACGAGACCGATATAGGCTGCAAGACCCAGGCCGATGACAAAAAATATGCCGGTTGTGAGATCGCTCCACTTCAGTGTGTTAGGGTTTCTCATTACAAACGGTTATTAGAATATTGAATATTATTGTTCGAGTATCTTTTCCGATACAATAGATCGTATGAACGGATGCGTCGAATCGTGCAAGCTTTCGGTTTCGCCGTCAAAGATAATCTCGCCTTTGTAAAGAACAGCGACACTGTCAGCGACCTGAAACACGTCGTCGATGATATGGGTCACGATGACCGCGCCAAGGTTGTTTTTGTGCCTCAGTGAACTGATCAACCCGAGGATTTTCTTTGAGCTGACAGGGTCAAGCCCGGCCGTCGGTTCATCGAACAGGATCATGGCGGGATTGAAAATCATTGCCCGACCGATTGCAACCCTTTTTTTCATTCCTCCGCTCAGTTTTTCCGGACGAGCTGTCTCATATCCTTGCAGACTTGCAAAAGCGATTTGTTCCTCGACCCTGCGCTCGATTTCCTTTTCCGACAACTTAAGGTTTTCACGTAAAAAGAAACCCATGTTTTCACTGACGGTCAGGGAGTCGAACAGCGCGTTTCCCTGAAAGACAATACCCATTTTCCGGCGGATAGGATAGAGCTGTGATTCTTTCAGGGGAGTGATATCGACACCGTCAATCAGAATCTTGCCGGAATTCGGCTTTATCAGACCCAGAATGAGTTTCAGGATGGTGCTTTTCCCGACACCACTGGGCCCGACCACGGCTTTGATCTTGTTGTCCTCGACGGTAAGAGAAACCCTCTTGAGAATTTCCCGGTTTCCATACCGTAATGTCACCTCCTGCAACTCTATCATGCTGCTAAAAGTGTCGTCGTATCGGTTTTCATATGCCCGGATCTACATATTTTCCAGTACCAGCTTCGAAACATAAAAATTGGCCACCAGGATAAGCCCTGATGAAACAACGATCCCTTTGATGGTCGAGCGTCCCACTCCTGCGGTTCCTCCCTGGGCGATAAAGCCGTTGAAACAGCTGACAAGCGTGATGATAATTGCAAAAACAGGGGCCTTCAGAAAGCCGACCACGAAATCTTTCAGCACGAGCCTGGGAAAAACAGCGTTCCAGAATATGCCGGGATCGATCTTATGATAATGCTCCGCCAGAAGGGCTGCGCTGTACAGGCCGGCAAAGTCGGCAATGGCCGTCAGGGGAATAAACACGATAAGGGCAGCGATCAGGCGCGGCATGACAAGCTTTGCTATAGGGTCGGTGCCGAAAGCGCGCAACGCGTCTATCTGTTCGGATATTTTCATCGCGCCAAGCTCTGCCCCATTGCGTGATCCGTACCTGGCTGAAAGCATCAGTCCCATGATCAGAGGGCCGAGTTCGCGTATTACCGACAGCGCAGTGGACCGCCCAAGCATTGTTTTCGCACCAAAATCCTCGAGAAGGTTTCCCACCTCGACCGCGAGAAGGGCTCCGATGGATACCGAGCTGACCAGGACTATCGGCAGGGAATCGGTTCCTGCTATTTTAGCCTGGTCGAGAAAGTCTCTCCAGTATCGCTTTATTTTCGGGATAGTAATAAATGCCCTGATCGAGAAAAGAAAAAATTCCTGCATGTTCAGGAAAAACTCTTTCATCGAGAGATCGACTTTGCTTGAAAACTTGTCGATAGCGGATTGTGACATAATGCTGCTAAACGGTAACTATCCTGCTTTTCATTTTCGTTACCCATTCGTAAGGTATCGTGATCTGTCCGAAGAGATCTTTTTCCTGGTCCTTGAGACCGTGGTAATCCGAGCCGCCTGAAAAAAGCAGAAAATATTCGTTCGCAATCTCCCTGTAGTAATTCTCCTTGTAAGTATCGTGTGACGGATGAATGATTTCGATGCCGTCAAGCCCGAAGTTAATCAGTTGCCGGAGAATTTCATCCGGAATGTTCTGCCCGGGATGGGCCAGAAAAGATAACCCGGCGGCTTCGTTGATAAGCCTGATAACCTCTGCAGGGGGTGTTTCAATGCTTTTTACATAGGCCGGACTGTGTGAGCCGAGATACTTGCTGAACGCTTCGCTGAAGCTTTTGACAAAACCGCCGTCCTGAAGGACGGCCGCTATATGGGGACGACCGACGCTGCCGTTCTGGGCTTTAAGAATGATCTGTTCTATTTCGATCTTCACGCCCATCCGCGCAAGTTTTCCCACCATGCGTTCGGCACGCTCGGTACGCAACTGTTTACAGAGATCGAGATAGCTCTTGAGTTCCGAATGTTTATGGTCGAAAAAATAACCCAGGATATGAATATCGTGGCCCTGGTAAGTAGAGCTCATTTCTACACCGCTAATAAGCTCTATGCCGTATTTGCTGGCTAATGGCTTTGCTTCGTCAATTCCTAAAACAGAATCATGGTCAGTTATACTTATGGTCTTCAGTCCGGTTTGTTTTGCTTTCTCGACAATTTCTTCCGGTGTAAAGACGCCGTCTGAACATTTTGTGTGTATATGTAAATCTGCTTTTTCAAAGCCATTATGCCCTACACCTGACAAGCTGTATGGCATGGCCTAAAAGGTTTTATTGTTATGTTTTCTCTATTTCTATATATAAAAAATTTTTCCGCTATTGATGACACAAAAGAGAATTATTTTTCGCGCCTAATAGTTGCGTTCCCGAAGGAGAGTAACAAGTGACAAGAAACAAGTGACGAGCAAAGAGTGTCAAAGTGCAAGATGTTAGGAGGGAAGTAGGTAATGGGAAACGGGCTGTAAAAAAGAGAGTTGATGGTGACGGGTAAATAGTGAATAAATATGATTTATAATCGTACTCTTACCCAGCGAAGCGGTACTCGTAATCGAAAAAAGTTCAGAAGCAAGAAATCAGTCGGCAGTCGGCAAGAAAAGAGAAATGTAGGGGCGCACTCTTGTGTGTGCCCGTGCTGAGAGGGGAGTGATGAGCCTAAGGCTGAACGTATCCTGCTGCGATGAGGCCGAGAATACCGACGCCGAGGGCGATGCGGTAGATGATAAAAAGGGAAGTGGTATGTTTTTTCAGGTAGCTGATAAGAAAGGCTATGGATAAGTAGCCTACCACACCGGCAAAAAATGTAGCTGCAACGAGGTTGACCAGCTCGCTGCTCGAAGCCATCAGCACATCCCGGGTTTCATACAACTGGTAAATTCCTGCTGCGAAAACAGCCGGCAGAGACAACAGGAAAGAAAATCTGGCTGCGGTTTCACGTGACAGGTTCAAAAACAGCCCGCCGGTAATGGTGACGCCTGATCGTGAAGAGCCGGGAATCAAGGCGATACTTTGAGCCAGGCCGATCAGCAGAGCCTCTTTCCAGCCGATCTCTTGCATCGATTTTGTCGGCAGGCCTTTTTTCGACCGTTGTTTCATCAGCCACTCCGCAAGAGTGAGCATCAGGGCAAGTAGAATCAGTGCGGCACTTATCCAGTAAAGCGAGCGAAGGCTTGTTTCTATTTCGGTTTTGAAAAGCAGTCCGAAAGCCACAATGGGAATTGTTCCCGCAGCGATCATCCAGGCCATTCTTGAATTCTGTGTTTCAAAAGGCTTGCCTTTTCGTATGCCGCTGATGAAAGCCTTGGAGATATCGATGATATCACGGTGAAAGTAGGCAAGCACCGCTGCGAGCGTGCCTATCTGAACAATTGCGGAAAATGCGGCACCGGGATCCTGCCAGCCGGCAAGGGCCGGGACAATACGAAGGTGTGCCGTACTGCTGATCGGGAGAAATTCAGTGAGCCCTTGAACGATACCGAGAATGATTGCTTCAAAAAGGCTCATGACAGGTTTACTCGAAGGAGGTTACGGGGTTTTGTCGAGAATCAGACGCAATTGATCAGCTGCTTTCTTAACGGCGCGGGACCGATGGCTCAGCTTGTTTTTTTCTTCGGTGCTCATTTGTGCGAAGGTTGCCCGGGCTGAATTTACCCAAAAGACGGGATCATATCCAAACCCTTTTGAACCGGTTTTTTCTCTGGAGATTTCCCCCTCTACCGAGCCTTCAACCGTTTTTTCAAACAAAAACGGTTTACGGTCGTCTCTCGCTATCCTGCCCTTGATCGCGATCACGGTACGGAAGAGTGCCTTCCGGTCGCCGGTGTTTTCCATTTTCCTGAGAAGGTGGTTGACATTATCATCGTATGTTGGTGACGTCCCTTCAGGTACAGGCGCGAAGCGTGCAGAATAAACACCGGGAGCACCATCAAGGGCCGCCACTTCGAGCCCTGTGTCATCGGCAAGTGTCACAAGGCAGGGGAAACGGTCTGAAAGAAGGTTGAAAACCGCCTCGGTTTTCAGCTTCGCATTCCCCTCGAGAGTTTCTTCCGTTTCCTCTATCTCTATGTCTGCCTGAAGGTCGGCGAGGGAATAAACACTGATTTCAGGGGCAATGTTTTCCAGAAGCGGTTTGATTTCCCGCACCTTGTCACGGTTGTTCGTGGCAAGGACAACAGTCATTTTGTTTGTTGATTCGCTCATTTGCTT
>JAKSDB010000112.1 GCA_022360415.1 Chlorobiales bacterium | reverse complement strand
ATGAAGCGACAAGAACAATAAGGAAATCCGACCAGGTACTGAACAGCGAGGTCCCTATCGTTGCCATGACGGCTAACGCTACGAAAGAGGATCGCCAGCAGTGCCTTGATGCGGGTATGGACGATTATGTCCCCAAGCCTGTTGAACGCAAGGTCATGAAGAGTATGCTGCAACGCTGGCTCCCTCTTACTAATGATCAGTGACCACACTTGACCCTTTGCTCCGGGTCGTCCGTTTTACAACCGCTCATTTTGGAAGAACGACGCTATTCACTGATCAGATACGCTTCACATGCTTCTCCCTCTTCGAGAGCGTCGAGGATTTCATCCATCTTTTCCTCACTGTCTATCTCGCCGTACCAGCAGTTATCAGGGTGCACGACGACGATAGGTCCCTTTTCACAGACGTTGAGGCAAGCCGTGGCAGAGACGACAACGTCTGTCATGCCTCTGTCGGAAAGCTCGTTCTCCAGATAGGGCAGTAATTCAGAAGATTCCTTTTTATGACAGATTCCCTGTGGGTTTCCCTGTGCGCGGAAGCTCCCGCAGACCAGAATGTGATGTTTCGGTTTTTCCATAATGAGTAAGTAATAAGTGATTGGTTTAGATTCTCTGGGGTTGTTCCTCTCTTTTTGACTTTTGAATTTTTACTTTTGCCTTTCCCTACCCCTAACCGCATCCGCTGCCGGTGCCGGAGCAGCTTGTCTTGCAGGCGTGCATCTGGCTGATGCGGGTCATACGGCTCATATCTTTACCGGTGAAAACAGCGGTGACGGCTTCCTCGATCAGTCCATCGAGGGGGTAAACTTCCATGCCGCTACCGTTCAGCACTTTTTTCGGTGACTCTCCGGCACCGTTGACCAGGAGCGCACGGCAGTCCAAGAGGAGCGAGGCGACCGCTTCCCAGCGCATGGTGCCTCCGCCGGGAGGAGGTGCCGGCCGGGATTCCACCAGGACAGGGCGGTTGTGGTTCGTGTCCATTGTATAGACAAGAAAACGGTCGGCTTCACCAAGGTGCTGGTTGATCAGTACTCCCTCCATGCTTGCAACCGCTACATAGGGTCTGTTTTCCGAGGGTTTTCTCGGCAGTTTTGCCGCTTCCATCAGTTGTTTCATGATCTCATCACTGTTTTCCTGACCGATGATGCCGATGGCATCCGCTCTGCATCGAGCACAATGTTTCATCTGCGGAAGGTATTGCGCTGTTTCGTTCTGTATTACAGTTACCAGTTCGGGGTGCGGTTCAGGTATGTTTTCGAAGACGGTTTCTTCCGTATGGTAATAGGGTAAAGCATTGAAAATATCAGCCCCGAGTTCAGATGCCTTTTTGGCGACATCGATAACATGGCGGTCATTGATGCCGGGAATGATGATGGAATTAATTTTGGCGGTGACTCCTTTCTCCTTGAGCATCTCGAGTGCCTCAAGCTGGTTTTCCAGTAACAATCCTGCGGCATTGAGGTCCCGGTATACTTTTTTTCCATACCGTACCCAGGCATAGACTTCGGCGCCGATTTCCGGGTCAACCGCGTTGATGGTCAACGTAACGTGACTTACCTTCAATTCTGCAAGTTCGTCGATATATGGTGTTACGTTCAGTCCGTTGGTTGCAACGCAAAGGAGCATGTCGGGATACTTCTGCCGGACAAGGCGAAGTGTTTCCATTGTCTCTTCAGGATTTGCGAAAGGGTCGCCCGGCCCGGCAATGCCGACGACGGAAATGTTCGGTGACAGCTCGAGCGCCCGGTCAAGGTAATGCAGGGCCTGGTGCGGCGTAAGTACCTTGCTGGTGACGCCCGGCCTGTTTTCGTTCAGGCAGTCGAATTTCCTGTTACAGTAATTGCACTGGATATTGCATTTCGGCGCTACCGGAAGGTGAATGCGTCCGAAAGTGTGCCTTGATCTGTCGTTGAAGCACGGGTGTTTTTCAATAGATAACGTCATGGTACTCCCCTTACATATATGTGTAGCCGATTGGTGATGAATTCTGCCTGTATTCGATAACCGTATTCACGATCCTGTCAAAAAGCTCCTGGGTGCCCCGGTACCCGATATGGTGCAGCCGCTGTCCCCCGAACCTGTCATGAATCGGGAACCCTATTCGGATAATCGGAATGCGTTTTTTCCTTGAAAGCGTAAACCCTTTGCTGCTGCCGATGAGCAGGTCAGGCTTGTATGTTTCTGCTTCCTCTTCGATGTCGACGAAATCTGCGCCGTCACGAACCTGTATCCCGAGGTCGTCGAGGTCCGGCACCAGCTCGGCAAGACGTTTTTTCAGAAAGCCGCTTTTTCCTCCCGATGCGCAGAGAACCGGAGTTATGCCTATTTCTCTGAAGAAGACGGTCATTGCGATCACAAGATCCTCCTCGCCGTACACGATTGCTTTTTTTCCGAACACGTACTTGTGCCCGTCCGCATATGCATCGACAAGCCGCCTTCGTTCATCCTCGTATACTTCCGGCACAGGGGTTTCCGACAGCTTTTCAAGCAGGGAGAAAAATGCATCGCTCTCTTTGATTCCGATCGGAAGAGGTTGCCGGTAGGGGGAAACACGGAACGCTTCCTTGAGGTAACCCGCCGGAGATTTATCTTCGCCAAGGACAGAAGTGAACTCTATGCTTGCAGCAGCCGTTCCGCTTTTGCGAATAGCGTTAAGCGGTGTTCCTCCTTTGGGAATCCTGTGGTATTCGCCCCACGGTCCTCCATCGAGTGTTTCCGAGTAGTCGGGAAGCATCACAGAAGGTATGTTGAAATTTTTGAGAATCTCTTTCAGATACCTCAGATCTGCCGGTGAGACCATGTTGGGAAAGAGATTCAGAAAGTTTCGTTTCGCTCCTCCTTCTGCAAGCTTTTCGACCGTTGCTCTCAATGCCGCATGAAACCCGTCGATATGGCTCCCCTGGTAGCTCGGTGTCGAGGCATGTATCGTCAGAGGGAGAGGCTGGTTCGGCTCCGTATTTTCGGTATACTCCCTAAGGATCATATCGACATCGTCGCCGATAGTTTCGGAGAGACAGGTGGTTGCGATTCCTATGATCTCGGGTTTGTATTGTTTCGTGATGTTCTGCAGACCGAGTTTCAGATTGTGGCTTCCGCCGAAAACCGCCGTATCCTCATTGAAGTTGGAGGAAGCGATGTCTACCGGTTCCTTGAAATGGCTGATAAGATAGCGCCGGATATAGGTGGCGCATCCCTGTGATCCATGCAGAAACGGTACACATTGTTCTATTCCCTTGAACGCCAGGCATGCACCACGCGGATTGCAAAGCTTGCAGGCGTTCTGGGTGGCTGTTTTTGCTGTTTTCATGACTGT
>JAKSDB010000431.1 GCA_022360415.1 Chlorobiales bacterium | reverse complement strand
TCGAGCACCGTAACGAAAGCCGGTTCGGAAAGCGCATGGGTATCGATGCCGAGGAACAAAGGCCCGCTAATACTCTCTTTTTTTCTGTACATGCAAATCGCCTGCGTTACGGCAAGAATGTGTTCCTCGTTGAACGAGCCATTCAGGGACGTGCCCCTGTGACCGGACGTTCCGAAGGAAACCCGCTGGGCATTGATCCCTGGATCGGGCTTCATTGAGAAGTATGCTGCAAGAAGCCGGGGGACGTTCACGAGCATTTCCTTTTCGGGAAGCTTTCCGGCATGAGAATGTATCTGCATGATCGATTTGGTTAATAACAACAGGCGAATAATGGACGCATCAAATATGCATCATAAAAGACTTACTTCTATAAAAGTTATCGTTTCCTGTCCTCTGAATCGAGCGATTTTCTATTTCCTCTGCGGCTTTGTATCTTTTGCCCTTTCTCGCCGGAAGCGAATTCAACCGTGCAGAAAACGATAATGCAGCGTAACGACATCGACTTTGCCACATCCGACCCGACCAATGAATATTGAGCAAGAGATAGCAAAAAGAAAAACCTTTGCCATCATCAGCCACCCCGATGCAGGGAAAACAACTCTTACCGAAAAATTCCTGCTGTTCGGAGGAGCGATCAAGACCGCCGGAGCCGTCAAGCAGAACAAGATAAAAAAAACCGCCACAAGCGATTTCATGGAAATCGAAAAACAGCGGGGCATCTCCGTGGCGACATCGGTCATGGGGTTTGAATACAACGGCAGGAAAGTCAACATTCTCGACACTCCGGGGCATAAGGACTTCGCGGAAGACACATACCGCACCCTTACGGCTGTTGACAGCGTCATTCTCGTAGTTGACAGCGTCAAAGGTGTCGAGGCACAGACCGAACGGCTTATGGAAGTGTGCCGGATGCGTAACACCCCGGTCATCATTTTTGTAAACAAGATGGATCGCGAAGGGAGAAACCCTTTCGAGATTCTCGATGAGCTCGAAGAGAAATTGCAGATACAGGTGAGGCCTCTCAGCTGGCCTATCAGCCAGGGACAGAGTTTCCATGGGGTTTACAATCTCTACCGGAAACAGCTCAACCTGTTCGAACCTGACCGGACGAAAATCGCTGAACACTATATCGAAATCCGGGGAACTGACGATCCTGAACTTGACCGATGGGTACCGGATACTTTCGCCAACAAGTTACGGGAAGATGTCGAACTCATCGAAGGCGTTTACGAGCCTTTCTCGAAAGAACTTTACCTCGACGCGTCCCTTGCACCGGTGTTTTTTGGAAGCGCCGTCAACAACTTCGGAGTGAGGGAGATGCTTGAAACATTTCTGGATATCGCGCCGAGCCCGGATAAACGGGAAACCGACCAGCGCATCGTCAAGGCCTCTGAAAACAAACTGACCGGCTTTGTCTTTAAAATCCACGCCAACCTCGACCCGAACCACCGTGACCGCACGGCGTTTTTCAAGATCTGTTCAGGGAAATTCGAGCGCAATACCTTTTACCACCACACGCGCCTCGGGAAAAAAATGCGTTTCGCCAATCCCACCCAGTTCATGGCAAACGAGAAAAACCTGATCGAAAATGCGTGGCCGGGCGATGTGATCGGCCTTTATGACAACGGGAACCTCAAAATCGGCGATACGCTTACGGAAGGTGAAGAGCTCCGGTTCAGGGGGATTCCGAGCTTCTCTCCCGAGATTTTCAAGGAGGTCATCAACCGGGACCCGTTCAAGGCAAAGCAGCTTGAAAAAGGTCTCCGCCAGCTTACCGAAGAGGGTGTCGCCCAGCTTTTCATCCAGCACGGCAACCGGAAAATCATCGGCACCGTCGGCGAACTTCAGTTCGATGTCATTCGATTCAGGCTGGAACATGAATACGGCGCGAAGTGTGATTTCATGCCGCTACGCTACTTCAAGGCGCTCTGGATCACCCCTGACGATAAAGACCAGTACGACGAGTTTCTGCGCCGAAAATCGCCTGTGATAGCCGAAGACAAGGAAGGCCACCCGGTTTTTTTCGCAGAGAGCGAGTGGATGCTGAACGTTGCCAAAGAAAATTATCCCGGTGTGATGTTTCACGAGACGTCGGAGTTCAAAACTGAAGAGCACCTCTATTAATTTGCTGCGCGGCTTGATTACTTCGTTGATCGGTGCTCGAAATCCTCATGTACTACGTGTACACTCCGGTTTCTCCGGCTCCGATCGCCTCGTACTCAAGTCGCTCGCGACAATTTATAAAGGTGCCCTGAATAGAGTTGCATTGGTCCGGGTGGTGTTTGTCGATTTTTATCATATTTTTCCTGAAAGGCCGTAAAAAAATTCAGCTACCCTCGCAATGGAAAAACGGAAATTCGGCACTACCGGGATGGAAATCACGCCCATCGGTTTCGGCAGCTGGGCGATCGGCGGAGAAAACTGGTCCCACGGCTGGGGGCCCCAGGATAACAACAAGGCTGTCGAGGCAATAGAACGTGCCCTCGAACTCGGCATCAACTGGATCGACACCGCAGCGGTCTATGGTCTCGGACATTCGGAAAAGCTTGTCGCCAAAGCGCTCGAAGGTATCGCTGAAAAACCTTATATCTTCACGAAATGCTCTCTTGTGTGGGACAATGAACGAAACATCAGCAACAGCCTCAAACGAGACTCAATCTGGAGAGAGTGCGAGTCGAGCCTGATGCGCCTTAAAACCGACAGCATAGACCTCTTCCAAATTCACTGGCCCAGCCCCGATGAAGATATCGAGGAAGGATGGCGGGCGATGGCCGAACTGAAAGAAGAGGGTTTGGTGAAACATATCGGGGTCTCGAACTTCAATGCGGAACAGATGAAAAGGGCGCAGTCCATCGCGCCTGTCGAATCCCTCCAGCCGCCTTACTCGATGCTCCGGCGCGGTATTGAACAGGAAATACTCCCCTTCTGCATGGAACATGATATCGGCGTGATCGTCTACTCTCCGATGCTTTGCGGTATGCTTTCCGGCGCGATGACCCGTGAACGGGCGTTGAACCTTCCGGAAAGTGACTGGAGGCGTAATAACAAGGAGTTCCAGGAGCCCCGCCTTGGACATAATCTCGAGCTGGTCGAGCTCCTGCGTACAATCGGCAAAAAACATGGGGCTTCCCCCGGAGAGGTTGCCGTCGCGTGGACACTTCGCCACCCCGGAGTCACTGCGGCCATTGTCGGAGGACGCAGTGCCGAACAGGTTGAAGGCACGATAGGCGCCGCAAAGTTGCGGCTTGCCCGGGAAGAAACCGATGCCGTCGAGGAATGTCTCGAAGCAATGCCGGATTGATAAATATGCCCTCCTCCTTCTACGAAAAGAAACTCACAAACCTGCTTGCATCCGCAGGAATAACCGTTGACGGGCCCGCTCCCTGGGACATCAGGGTACTCGACTCCCGGTTCTACAAACGCGTGATCGTGGAATCACATCTCGGCATCGGGGAGTCCTACATGGACGGATGGTGGGAGTGTGACGCGCTCGACGAGTTTTTCTTCAGGGTGCTCAGGGCGAAACTCGACAAAAAGGTTTCACAGTTCACCCGTGCCCTCAGCAACCTTGCCGGAATGCTCATCAAC
>JAKSDB010000070.1 GCA_022360415.1 Chlorobiales bacterium | reverse complement strand
TCGTAGCTCCTGACCGCCATTTCGCAAAGCTGTTGTATCTCCTTGTCGGTTTTTCCTTCTTCCAGTGCTTTTTGGGCAAGTGCTTTCAGGTCAAGGTGGATGTTGGCGTTATTTTGTGTGGTCGGTATGATGCAATTCCCCCTGACTACCTTTCCTTTTGCGTCCGTTTCCATATTATGGTAAAGAACACCTCTCGGTGCTTCGACTGCGCCGGTTGCCTTGCCTGCTTTGGGTTTCCAGGCTGTTTTCAGGTTCTGGAGCGGGTCATCGAGCAGCGTGTCGATCATGGAAATGGCATCATGCACGATATGGTAACATTCGACCAGTTGGGCGACATTGTTCATGAAGGGGTTGTGATTGACAGGTTCGAGGCCGAAAGCCGAAGCCGCTTCTCCTGCTTTCGGGTGCAGGAACGAATGGTTGTTGTTGAACCGTGCCAGTGCTCCTGCCGCGAAGGAGTCCCTGCTCAGCCTTGTCAGTTTGCTTGTCGAATAGTCTTCCACGTACTCATTGGTCATGGCAAGGTAGTCGTTCTCTTCTTTTCTGACCCCATCCGTTGAAAGCAGGTCCCCGCCGATGAACGGGTAGGTGCTGCCGTTGTAGAGAGAGACAAACTCGGTTTCCCTCACAAAATCGGGGATGGAAAGCGTTGCGCAAAAGTCACTGGCGGCGTCGAGGTCGGGTATAACTTTTTCAAGTTGCAGCCTGAGGGCGGCAAGCTCTCTTTTTTCAGGTGCTTTACTGACTCCCCCGAGCACGAGGCTTACGGGATGGGTGAACCGGCCGGTCGTCAGGGCGCTGATGGCGTTCCCGGCTTCTTTGAGCCGCAGACCCGACTGAACGATGTCCGGGTGAGACTTGATGAGAGGAAGCACGCTGGGTGTATCGACAAAATCCGGGATGGCGAGGAAGAACAGATGCAGTGCATGGCTTTGGAGGGTTTCACCATGCATCGCGAGCAGGCGAAGTTTTTCTGCCGCAGGGGGAACAGAGATTTCCATGGCGCGTTCCAGAGACCGGGTGCTTGCCAGAAAATGGCTGATCGAGCAGATACCGCAAATCCTCGAAGTGAGGAAAGGGACTCTTTCGGCATTCATTCCCCTGACCATCATTTCGAAAAACCTCGGGGTTTCAACGACCGCCCAGGTTGCTTCGACCAGTGCTCCTTCCTTCACCGTTATATGGATGTTGCCGTGCCCTTCCACCCGCGTTAAATGATGGACATCGATGTTGCAGTCAACTTTTGTCATGACGGAATTCCTCGAAACAGTTATAAAATCCAAGCTTTTCGTCAAGATCTTCAAGGTTCAGTTTCTGGTCGGCTACGAGCTGCATGAACGATTCGAAATTGATATCGTCGGCAGGGCCGCGGCACCCCAGACAGGCGGTTTTACCGGTTGTACAGACTGCGTCGCAGCCGGCCCTCGTAATCGGGCCAAGGCAGATTTCTCCCAGATCGAACAGGCAGGTATTGAGTTTCTGCTTGCATTCCACGCATACGGGATATTTCGGCAGGCTGATCATCGAGCCGGTTGCGATGCTGACGATGATTCTTTCAACCTCTTCCTTGGACACAGGGCAGCCGGGGATGGAAAAGTCAACCGTTACGATATCGCTGACCCTGCGGACGGGCAGGGTATCGACAGTATGGCTGCCGTAGACCTCACGGACACTTTCCTCGATCGGAAACCTGTTTTTCAAACTGTTGACGCCGCCGAAACAGGCGCAACTGCCGTATGCTATCAGCACCCCGGCGTTTTTCCTTATGGTTTGGAGGCGTTCAACCTCGTCTTCCCTGGTGATGCTTCCTTCGACAAGAGCGATATCGTAATCGTCATGCTGTTGTGAAGATATTTCCCGGAAATTGCGGATATCGAGCAGCTCGAGAAAGGCCGGAAGGGTTGATTCACGGTTGGCAAGCTGGAGCTGGCAGCCCTCGCAGCAGGTGAAATCGAACGAGCCTATTTTGATTTTTTTATGAGAGAATCCGAGATGTTGCACGGCATGCTCCTTAAATCGCTTCTTTGAGATTCATGACCGACCAGTAGTCGAAAACCGGGCCGTCTACACAGGTAAATGTTGATCCAACCATACAGCGGCAGCATTTGCCCATTCCGCAGTGCATGCGCCGTTCGAGGGACACAAACATGCGGTTCATGGGGATGCCCTGTTTGTCGAGGTAGTTACAGACAAACTTGAACATGACAGGCGGACCGCAGACAATGGCGTAAGTATTGTCAGGATCTATCTCGATTTCACTGAAAAGCTCGGTTATCATGCCCGTTTTTCCCTTCCATTCCGGCGATGCATGTTCGACGATGGTATGCAGGTTGATATGGTCGATTTTTTCCCATTCCTCGAACTGGTAGGTAAAAAGCATCTGGGAAGGCTCTTTCGTGCCGTAGAGCATATGCACTTCACGGTATCGGTCTCTGTGGTCGTTGATCCAGAAAAGCGGAGCGCGAAGCGGTGCGATACCGAGTCCGCCGGCAACGAGGATCACATTGCGGTCCATCATTTCCTCCATGGGAAACGAGGACCCGAACGGTCCACGGATAGCGACGCGGGCGCCTTTCCGGGCTTCAAAAAGAGCACTGGTGACGTGCCCGGCTTTTCTGATGCATAACTCAACCTGTTCGTTGTTGCTCGTCGAGCTTGAGATCGAGATAGGGACTTCTCCGTAACCCGGTACCTGCAGCATGAGAAACTGTCCCGGTCGGAACCTGAAAATATTTCTTTCGTCCGGGTCGAGAATCCTGAGCTGAAACAGCTTTTCCTGCTCCGTCAGGGGGACAATATTTGTTATACGGCATTTGTATCCCCTGTCGGCCTGCATCAGCGAAGACCTGTGATGAAAATCAGGTGCATTCTGGGCGAAAGGCTCCCGGTTTATGTCTTGGGGGGGGACTGTGAAACGCATATCATGCATGATTCCTTCTCCATTCTGAGATCATTGATAACATCTTTGGGATTGATGTCTGCAAGACAGGCGCGTCCGCACCTGTTGCAGCCCACGCAGATCTGCTGATTGGCATTTTCAGCAAAGCCGAGATAATGGTGGTAGTAACGGTATTTCAGTCTGTCGCCGTTTTTCGGTCTGAAATTATGGCCGCCCGCAACTTCCGCGAAATCAACCAGGTTGCAGGAATACAGCTGTTTTTGTCTGGACGATCCTTTCAAATCTACATCGGGACGGTCCTGCATGTTGTAGCAGTAGCAGGTCGGGCAGACCATGGCGCAGGTACCGCAGTTCAAACATTTGTCGCCCCACTTGGTCCAGATAGGAGAGTCGAACTCGATATCGAGAAAACTCGGGAGCCCTGTTACCTCGACATCGGTTTTAAAGCTCTGCTTGATCAGTTTACGGCGCTCGATCAGTTTGCAGTCATCATCATGCGTCGGGTCTGTTACCTGAAACTCCTTGAGGTAGTTGTAGGCTTTGGATGAATTGATCGAGAGGTAGTAGCTGTCGCCTATGTCCGAGCAGAAAAGGTTGAAGCCGGTCGTTACGGTGTGATGGTTCAGGGATTTGCAGAAACAGTCGGGAAGAGGGAGATGGTCCATCCCGATGATGAACGTGTTTTTGCGCCTTGCGAGGTAGTAGGGCGAAGGAAAATGTTCGTTGAGCAAAACGCTGTCGAGAATGTTTATCGCGCTGATGTCGCAGGGCCTGAGTCCTATCAGGACAAGGGGTTTTATCTCATAGGATATTTCCTGTTCCCAGTCGCCGTCAGTGTAGGTGAAATGAGAAAGGTTTTCCCTGAAAGGCATCAGAAAATGTTTTGCCGATGAGTAGGTCGCAGTATAATCGAACACAATGTCTTCCACGGAGCCGACCTCCTTGAACTGATAGATCGGCTCGCCGTTTTTGTCGGTATCGACCTGCCTGGGCCCGTAGGACAGATTGGCTTTGACAAGGGCGTCGATAAATTTCCTGAACTCCGGTTTGGCTATAACTTTATAAATCATCGGTAAGGCTCCGGTTCAAGGGTGTTTTCAACTGTGAGCAATGTACATGAAAAAAGTTCACTTCAAAAGCTAACAATGCTCTGTAACAGAAAGTTGACAATGGGAGTTTCCACTGCGGAAAGAATTACCGCTTACC
>JAKSDB010000223.1 GCA_022360415.1 Chlorobiales bacterium | reverse complement strand
GGGGAATTGCATCATACCGACCACACAAAATAACGCCAACATCCACCTTGACCTGAAAGCACTTGCCCAAAAAGCACTGGAAGAAGGAAAAACCGACAAGGAGATACAACAGCTTTGCGAAATGGCGGTCAGGAGCTACGACCCCTGCATCTCATGCTCGGTGCATTGAATGTAACTGCGAAAAATTCAAGCATTTTATTGTTTCCTGTATTGATAAATATTTGTATAATTGCATGATGTAAGCGTTTATCGGCAACACTGTTTTCCTGACACCTAACAAACAAAGAGAAAAAACACCCAAACTATGAAAAAGGCACTTTCATTACTGGTCGCGGCAGTCTTCGTTATAGGCTGGTCGGCAACGTCCTTCGCAGGCAAAAACTTCTATGCAGCCGGAAACATCGGGATGGCATGGTTCGACAATGCCACCACATCCCAGGTCGAAGGCGATGAAGACACGACGATTGAATACTCTTTTGACTCCGGTATTGCCCTTACCGGCGCCTTCGGCTGCGACTTCGGCTCAACCAGGCTCGAAGCCGAGCTGGGATACCAGTCCAATGACGTTTCAAGCCTGACCTGGGATGATCCTGATTATAAAGGCCCTTTTACAGAAGATGCATCCGGCGATGTGTCACTGACGACCTTCATGCTCAACGGATATTACGACATCGTGCCGATGGACGACTCCGGCGTTGAAATCTTCCTGACCGCAGGTGTCGGCGCGGCGTTCGTTCATTTCGATGAAGTAGGTCCGGGCTGGGATGACGGGAGTTTTTACCCTGATTACACTTCGACCTTCAGCGAAACAACCTGGGCGTACCAGCTTGGAGCTGGCGTTGCCATCCCGGTCGGCGACGGTGTGATGGTTGACGCGCGCTACCGCTACTTCGACTCCGCCGACATCTCATCCAGGAATGATGACGAGGTGACCGACGATGATCCGATGAACCTTTCCATCGACAGCCATTCCGCGCTTATCGGCCTGCGTTACAATTTCTGAAGCGCTCTCACATGCGATGAACCCGTTCGAGGAGGCCTGCAATGAACAGGCCTCCTTTCTCTTTATGAATTCTTACCACAGAGAGAAGAATGGCAGGCGTTTTAGGACAAGTATGAATTGTTCACTATCTTCCCGGTAGAAATGTTTTTTTGCAGCAAAATCCTAACTCACAGAAATAAAAAAACACCATGAAAAAAGCACTTTCACTACTGATTGCCGCCCTTTTCGTCATGGGCATGTCGGCCGAGACGTTCGCCGCGAAGAAATACATTTCCGGCAATGTCGGCATGGCATGGTTTGACGATGCCACCGCAACCCAGGTCGAAGGCGACGAAGACGACACCGTCGATCTTTCATTCGACTCCGGTATTGCCCTTACCGGCGCTATCGGCTGCGATTTCGGCTCGACAAGGATAGAGGCCGAGATGGGTTACCAGAAAAACGATGTTAAATCAATAACCTTTGATTACGTTGAATTCCTGGATCCGTATGAGCCCCCCTATATTTCTGAGAGGGATCGTTTGGAAACGGAAGAGGGCACGGGCGACGTATCGCTGACTACCTTCATGCTCAACGGTTATTATGACATCGCGCCGATGGAAGGTTCCGGTGTCGAGATCTTCCTCACAGCCGGTGTCGGCGCAGTCTTCGTGCATTTTGATTCGGTCGGCCCGGGCATCGACATGGATGAGACGTATGACGTTGTCGATGACTACACCTCGACCTTCAGTGAAACAACCTGGGCGTACCAGCTTGGAGCCGGTGTTGCCATCCCGGTTGGCGACGGCATCATGGTAGATGCCCGGTACCGTTACTTCGACGCTGCCGACATCACAACGAGGGATGACGATGAGCTGTTCGTGGAGGACCCGATGAACATTTCCATCGACAGCCATTCGGCGCTTCTCGGCCTGCGCTACAGCTTCTAAGCAGGTTTACTGGGAACAGCAAGGAGGCCTGTACATTATTGCACAGGCCTTCTTTTTTCTTTTTCCCCGTACAGATACCCTGCATGCATCATTAGGACAAAAGCTCTTGGTTCATTAACTTTTTTTCCGTAGGAAGTATTCTTTTTTTTGCAGCAAAACCCTAACTCTTTTAAATAAAAGCACCAATCATGAAAAAAGCACTTTCACTGTTGTTAGTGGCTGCCCTCGTTTTCGGCTTCTCCGCGAAGTCATACGCCGGCAACTCCTACGCCTCGGCAAATGCCGGCATTGCATGGTTCGACGATGTCACCTCAACACCGACTGAAAATGATGAGGATGACGGTGATGACAGCGTCGGCTTTGCCTTCGATTCCGGCATTGCCCTTAACGGCGCTCTCGGATATGATTACGGCTCTGTCAGGCTGGAAGCTGAAATAGGTTATCAGTCAAACGACGTGGCCTCGGTAACTGAAACCGATGATGAAGACACGAACACGGAAGACGGTTTTGGCGATGTCTCGCTGACCACTTACATGTTCAACGGCTACTACGACATCTCGCTGATGGACAACTCCGACGTCGAGCTTTTCCTGACGGCAGGTGTCGGGGCCGTTACGGTCAAATTCGACGGTGTCGGACCTGAAGTCGATCCCGAAGGCGGAATCGAAGATGAAGAAGCCTCATCCAACTTCAGCGAAACAACCTGGGCGCTCCAGGTCGGAGCGGGTGTAGCCATCCCTGTCGGTGACGGCATCATGGTTGACGTGCGCTACCGTTATTTCGATGCAGCGGACATCACATCCCGGGATGATGACGACGTTATTGAAAACGATCCTCATAACATCTCGATCGACAGCCATTCCGCGCTGATCGGTCTGCGCTATAACTTCTGATCCGCTTTTTTCGGCACAAAAAAGGAGGCTTGAAAGGGCCTCCTTTTTTATTATCGGATCGTTTCCTCTATCAGCTTTTTTTCAACCGTCCGCTCTCGCTGAGAGAACGGGAAACACAGTCCTCGATCGCCATACCACCGAAATAGTTGCCAGTCAAAAGCAGGTTTTTACCGGCAAGCATGTCGTCCATCTTTTCCAGCCACTCTCGGTGACCGACACGCAGGGAAGGCACCGTGTTCATAACCTCGTACCTGTGAATGATCGCATCCTCCCTGATACCGAGTACTTCGGTGATTCTCCGCATTTTTGTTTCATCGCTCTCTCCCGTCCTGAAATGAAAAGCGAAACCGCGGTATTGATCGTCAGGAACCGTGTCGCGGGAAACCGCCGAAAAGAAGGTGTCGTTTGGAGAAATGATCGCGGCTACCGGCCTGACAGATATATCTTCTTTTCTGACCACAACGCCGAGGGAATCAACCGAAGCGGCCTTCAGCGTTCCGAGATGGCCGGCAATGTCCGCCTCGATCGTTTGAAGTAACCGCGAGGAAACCGCAGACGGGGTGGCAAGAGCAAGCGTGGCTGCAGAATGTGTCACTCCCGATCCGGTTGTTATCGCGTAGCCGCTTTCAACCACCTCGATGCCGGTCACTTCCTGACCGGTAAAAACATTGATCCCCTTGCTTTTCGCGATTGCTTTCGCGACCGACTGCAAGCCTTCCCTGAAGGTATAATTCTTCAGCACCTCCTTTCGCTTCGCCCGTGATTTAAACATCATATCGGCCGGAAAATCATCGGTCGGCTGCGAAGGGACCGCGTTGAAAAAATGGCTGAGGGTATTGTTGTAATTGTTTACCCCGACGATTTTCGAGTAATACTCACGAACGCTCAACCCCTCTTTTTTGAGAGAAAAAATGTTCGGAATGGATTTGAGAGCTTCGAAAATGTTGAGCGCTGAAAAAACCGATGTAAGTTTCTTGTCGACCAGGAGCATGAAAGGGACTTTCGCCCGGGGAATAATGGAGTCGCTCACATGACAGGCATCGACAATGTCCAGCAGGTTCTGATATGAGTTATAGCAGGTATGCGCTCCCATCTCAAGCCAGAACGCCGTGCTATCGCCGGTATAGAGGTGAGAGTTGAAAGACCCGCCGACACTGTCGTTTTTTTCCAGCAGGGTGGTTTTAAACCCTGCCTTTGCGGAGTAGAACGCAAGGCTCAGGCCGCTGATCCCTCCGCCGACAATAACCACATCACTTTTCATTATCCGCCTGTTTAAGTTGTTATCAGGACTTGTGATGCAATTTACTGAAATAAGCCCGGATCACCATAGGACACCTTTATAAATTGTCGAGAGCGTCTTAGTGTTTCCCTTCGTATCCTCCCTCACGGTAATGCCGCACATACCGGACATAATTCCCGGGTGATTCGTCAATAGCGCGGCGTTCGCTGTCATTGACCGGACGCACGACCTTTGCCGGAACTCCTGCGACCATCATTCCGGACGGCACGGTGAACCCCTGTTTGACAACCGCACCTGCGGCGACTACCGAGTAGGGTTCGAGAACTGCATGATCGAGGATCACGGCGCCGGTGGCGATAAGCACATGGTCCCGAACCGTACAGGCGTGAAGCAGAGCGCCATGGCCGATCGTGACATTGCTGCCGATAGTGAGAGGGCCGGTATCATGCGTTACATGCAGCATCGCGTTATCCTGAACGCTTGTCCTTTCACCGATCCGTATCGGACAGACATCCCCGCGAATAACCGTGTTGAACCACACGCTCGAGCTGGCACCAATGACCACGTCTCCGATAACCCGGACACCGTCTGCGAGAAACACCGATTCATGGATGTCAGGAAAAATCCCTTTATAGGGTATGACTGTTATCATGTCTGCAATTAGATAAGAGGGGCGAACATTTTCCAAGCCGTTATAAAAATTATGCAAAAGCGCTGCGACACCTGCCAACTCATGGGCACCTCTATTAATTGTCGTGAGCGCCGTGAGTTACAAGGCGGACGGAGCCAGAGAAACCGCAGTGTACACAGAGTACATGAGGATTTCGAGCACCGCCCAACGAAGTAATCATGGCGCGTAACAAATTAATAGAGGTGCCCTCAAGCTCAGATAGTTGTGCCAAGGGTTTTTGAGGAAAAGTGGAAAGAGTATTTTCAATAGCCTCATACTCAGCTTCAATGCGTGGTCGGTAATCAAGCATAGATCGCAACCCCATCTTTTAGCACCAATTCTGTGAACTTGGTCTTTCTGGAAAGGTCCACGACGTCGACGGGTTTGGAAAGCGCGTAGAGCAACTCGCCGTAGAAGGAATAAAAATCCTTGTCAGAAATACCCTCAACAGCGATATCAATGTCGTGGCTTTCATCCGTATCGGAAAGTGCAGAACCGAACAACAACACTCGCGACACGTGGTATTTTCGGGCTATTTCCTGAATTATCTTTTTTTCTTTCTCGGCAATCATGATCACATAATATCATTTTTCAATGACTTTCTCCATATACCAGCCTGTAAAGGCTCAGTTGGCTCAAAACCTCTCTTCCGTCATGATCACCGCCCTCATAAACGCTCCCTATACCGCTTAAAACTCCTATCCCGGAGCATTTTTCTTGATTATTTTACTATGGTTTTTGATTTTAATGACGTAAATCATATTTGACCGAAATTTTTTTTCAGGAATTGCAAACTTATGAAGATGTGGTCATGAGTGCACAAATTGAAATTCCAAAAGAAAAAATCGCAAATTTTTGCCGCCGCCATCACATCCGACGCCTCGCGCTTTACGGTTCGGTGTTGCGTGATGATTTTCTCCCGGACAGTGATATTGATGTACTTGTTGAATTCGAACCGGATGCACGGGTGGGCCTGATAGCTTTGGCAGGAATGGAAATCGAGTTGAGCGATATACTCGGACGAACAGCTGAGATGCATACGATAAAAGGATTAAATCCACATTTTCGGGACGAAGTGCTAAATATGGCTGAGGTACAATATGAGCAGAAAGGATGATCAGGTAAGCCTGAAAGACATGCTCGGCCACGCAGAGGAAGCGACCAAGATCCTTGGCGAGGATAGCCGTGAAGAACTGGCAGACGACCGCGTTCTACAACTGGCATTGACACGATTAATGGAAATTGTAGGTGAAGCTGCAAATCGCGTTTCGCAAGAGACCCAACAAGCGCATCCAAAAATCCCCTGGCCTCAGATCATCGGTATGCGCAACAGACTGGTTCATGGATATGATGTTGTAGATTACGATTTGCTGTGGGACACCGTAAACAACGACCTGCCTCCTCTTATTATTGCGCTGAAAGAAATTGTCAGAGATAACTGAAATAATCCCCAAGCATAGGACAGCAAATATAGTTGAACGAAAACAATATGAACGTCCCGTAATCCCTATCAACTCTGACATATAAAACCTGGAAGATTTTCCACTCTCTACTGCATCCTGCTTAAGAAGATTTGTAACTTAAACCTAATAGTGACATCATGATCTGGAAAAAAGGCTTTTACAGCAAAACAACAATGTGATATATTTCTAAACAACCAAATGTATCTATTGTAAACATTGTCATTATAAACCTATGGAAGAGCTGTTAACAAATCTTGAATGGCATCATCTGGTGTTCATTTTTTCCATTGTATTTATTCTTCTTTTTCGAAAACCGTTGGTAAACTTAATCTCACGCGTCACATCTATTGATAAATCGGGCTTAAAAACAACCCCTGCTCCAGAAGCACAAAGAGAAACGGAGAAAAAAGAAGCCGTTCAAGAACTTCTGGCAGAAATCAGTAGCTCCATAGTGTTAGAAGATATTGAGGGAAAAATTAAAACGAATTTAGAAGAAAAAGGCCTAGGAACCGAAGGAGATACTACTAGGGTGCTCATTAAGCATCTTGCAGCAACAATGATTCTTCTTGAATTTGAGCAAATCTACAATCTTATATTCGGCACTCAAATATCGTTATTGAAAAAGCTTAATGAAGTCGTAGGACAAGGAATATCTGAGCATGAAGTACAATTGTATTTCTCTGATGTTCAAGAAAGCCATAAAGAAGAATTTGGAATTTGGTCATTGGATCAATATCTAAATTTTCTTATTGAAAGAACTCTTATCCTATTCAAGGATGGATCCTATCATATAACAAATCTTGGTGTGGAATATTTGACTTGGATGGCACGTAATGGAAAGTCCGAGAACAAGTGGTTTTGAAGCGCATGTCTGCAATTTGTTATATCTCTTTTCTTCGACAATATTCAAAAGAAATATTTGCAGCAGGTTTACATAGTTATGAACGTTCTCTAAACTTGGAAAAACCGGAATCTCACCCCATTTATAACCTCATGATAGCTCATGAGATTTGAATCTCACAATGGAAAAGGGATATTGCTTTTCACTGATGCACTCTCCACCCACCGCCGACATATATGAGTTGTCCGGTCAGCCAGCGTGCTTGTTCAGATGCAAGGAAAACAATCACATCGGCAACATCCTGGGGTTTACCGATACGGCGCAGCGGAGTGTTGGCAGCAATATGAGTTTCTTCTTCGGGAGTCAGATAACCTGTCTGTATCGGACCCGGGGCAACTATATTGACAGTGATTCCGTATCTGCCTAATTCAACTGCTGCGGAGCGGCTGTAAGACTCTATCGCATGTTTGCTCGCGGCATAGCTGACATTGGATTCATGGGCATGGGCAGCGTCAGTACTCAGGTTTATAATACGTCCTGTCTCAGCTTCCCGCTCCAGAAACCGCCGTGTATATTCGGACATCATGAGCGCATAAGAGCGTGTATTGATCGCGCAGTTTATATTGATGTCATCTGCTGTTATCGTGTGAATACCGAACCCTTCAGTGGTCTCCATTGCCGGGTCGAAAGTATCGAGAGCGCAGTAGGTATGATTGTTTACCAGGATGTCAACCGGACCAAGCGCATTTTCGCAATAATTGAAAAGGAGGGGAATATTACGAGTGTCTGATAAATCTATTTCTTTTGCGGTTGCTGTTCCACCAAATGAAGATATCGACTCCAGAACTGACTCTGCCATCTGCTGCTGATTGGCTCGATAGAGTAAAACACCTCCCTTACCTGACGCTTGTGCGCTTTCTAACTCTGCCGGAGTATGCTCACAGGGTTCCCGGAAATATGTAAGAAAAACCTTCGCTCCTTGAGCAGTAAAGGCCTTGGCCGCTGCCGCACCAATGCCATGATTTGCCCCGGTTATCAGTACAACTTTTTCCTCAATTTGCAGGTCGATCATTGTAGTATCCTTGCTTGTTTATATGGCCAAACTGTTCTATATAGCTCTCCTTTTTTCAAGCCACTGCGACAATTTTGCCACCATAGTCGAAACAACCAAGAAAATTCACCTTTTCCCTGACGATATCAAAAAGCAATCCTTTCAGTACCTTCAAATAGTTATAAACGTCCCCTTTCCCCAGTAGGTAACCGCTCGGCCTCCGATCGAGACTCTGTCACCGTTGTTTTTGCGAAACAAATCATTTAGATGCTCTTCCCATCTTACCCATACTTCTCAATACGATCATTCCTGTATCCCGGCTTGCGCCTGACATGTGCCACAGCAATGACCAGAATGAAATCGGGTTCAATGGAAAAGGATTATGGCATAGGGAAACTTCGGTATAAGACAACGCCTAAACACGCGGTAACGAAAAGGAGCGGTTCCTATAGAGTTTACAGCCATTTCTACAGCTTCACGGAAACGGCGACCTAATCCCGCTTGATATTCTTCATAATACTCAACAGACGCAAGAAATTCTGAACGAGCACCAGGATCAAATACTATGCTGCTCATTTGAGCATACGATCTGCTTCTTCGAGGACATCTTTCGCAGAAACAGGTGTCCTTTTTCCAGCTTGGTACTCCGCATAACGACGCTCTGCTTCAGCTACCCATGCAGCATCGACCTCGGTTATAACTTCACGGTCCAACGAACTAAGAAGTCGACCAGCAACAAAAGCATGCTCTTCCATTGATAGGCTCATAGCCCCTTGCTTTATCTTTTTCCGTTCCGACCATAAGCTACCTACTGCACTTTCTAATTATAATTTACGCTGAAATATAAAAATAGTATTCTATTCTGGTAGTTTATCTAACTTTTCTTCAAGCCAACTCCAGTCGCTTGACCTAATTCTCGGAGTTGATACAACCATTATCTTACCTTCATCCTTATATCCTGATACATTTTTAACTTTCCATCGCAATTCTTCTCCACTATTGCCTATAATTGGTATTCTAACGTGGTTATTCCTTGACGATCGCACAAACACTCTACGAGCTCCATATTGCAGCTCAAGTGCTCCTTTCCATAAAAAAAATTCAACTATGGAACCAGGATAAATTATATTAGGCGCTTCCCAAATTTGATCAGGAGAAAGCACAACATACTGTATCATCGTCGTTTGCAATTGACGTTCAGAATGTGCTCTAATCTC
>JAKSDB010000274.1 GCA_022360415.1 Chlorobiales bacterium | reverse complement strand
TCCGATATAGTAGAACTCTTTATTTTATTCGGCCTGATTCTGGCTAACGGTTTCTTTGCGATGGCCGAATTTGCAATCATTTCTTCAAGGGAAACCAAATTACATGAACTGCGTGATGCCGGCATAAAAAAAGCATCGCTCGTTCTTGAATTGCTTGACAACCCCGGCAAATTTCTCTCCGCAATACAGGTAGGCATAACTCTCATTGCCACGCTGGCAGGTGCATTCAGCGGCGTGAGTTTTTCCGGCCCCGTCTCGGAGCTGATCTCCGGCATCGATTTCCTTAAACCTTACAGCGAAGAACTTGCTCTCGGACTGGTTGTCATAGGCGTCACCTATTTTACCCTTGTCATCGGCGAACTTGCACCGAAGAAAATCGCCCTGCAGCATCCCGAGCAGATAGCGCTCAAAATCGCTCGATTCATCGATACCATCTGCCGGATCAGCTCCCCGGTAGTCAACCTTATCAACGGCTCGACCAATATCATTCTCAAGATCATCGGCATAAAAAACACTGAGAAACCGCTTGTCAGCGATGAGGAAGTCATGCTCATGATAAAACAGGGGGCCAAAAAAGGAGTTTTCGAGTCAGTCGAATACGAGATGGTTTCGAGAATTTTCCGGCTGAGCGACAAACGCGCCAGTTCCATGATGACCCCGAAAAGCGAAATCGAATGGCTCGACCTCAGTGCTTCCGAAGAAGAGCTGATTTCCAAAATGCAGGCAAGCGGCCGGTCGCGATTCCCTGTTGCAGAAGGCAGTCTCGATAATCTGAGAGGTGTTGTCCGCTCGCTCGATCTCGTCAACAAGCAGCTGCTCGAACCGGGAAATCTCAAAGAGACAATCAACAATGCCATGAAGCCTCCCCTGTTCGTCCCTGAATCCGTCCCGGCGTTCCAGGTGCTCGAACTTTTCAAGGAAAACAGGGCGCACCTCGCACTGGTGATCGATGAACAGGGCTTCGTGCAGGGAGCCATTACGCTGACCGATGTGCTTGAAAGCATTGTTGGAGATATCCCCGCGGACGATCTCGAGGGCACAAAAAAAATAGTGCGAAGAAGCCAGAGAACCTGGATTATCGACGGCCTTCTTCCTGTTGATGATTTTATCACGGAATTCAGTCTCGACAATTTTCTGGACGAAGAAGATCCCCGTTACGACACCATGGGCGGTTTTCTGATGACCAAGCTCGAAAAAGTTCCCTCTGTAATGGACACGCTTGAGTGGCGGAATATGCTTTTCAAAGTCATTAAAATGGACGGGCAGCGAGTGGGCAAAATACTGGTAATTTTCAATCCGGACGGGAAAAACGGTACCTGAACCGGCAACCGTTCCCCCGGTTGGGCTCGCTTAAAAAGGAACCTCCGGAGCACCTCTGTTTATTGTCATGAGTCCCGTAGAGACAAACCTTTCACTTTCATATTCTGCTGACATTATGTATCTTCGCACGCAGAAATACAACCATTAAACGATCAATTAAACACCTGTTCCAATGGAAAGAACTCTCACCATTCTCAAGCCCGACTGCGTTCGCAAGCAGCTCATCGGTGCGGTAATCGACAAGATTGAGCGCGCTGGTTTTCGTATTGTCGCAATGAAAAAAACAAAACTGACGAGAGAAACAGCCGGTGCGTTTTATGCCGTGCACCGTGAAAGGCCTTTCTACGGAGAACTTGTCGAGTTCATGTCCTCAGGACCATGCGTCCCCATGATTCTTGAAAAAGACAATGCCGTTGAAGATTTCCGTTCACTTATCGGTGCGACAGACCCTGCAGACGCCGCGGAGGGAACCGTACGCAAGCTCTATGCTGACAGCAAAGGCGAGAATATTGTACATGGATCGGACTCGAACGACAACGCGCAGATAGAATCCTCGTTCTTCTTCTCCACCGAAGAAGCAGTCCGGGTGAATGAATAATGGCTGGTTGACCTTTGCCTT
>JAKSDB010000016.1 GCA_022360415.1 Chlorobiales bacterium | reverse complement strand
GGGTTTGTTTCAGTGACCTCGAGTTCAACAAATATAGGCAGTTCAGCATCGAGGATTGAGCCGTCGTCCGCAAAGACAATATCGACGAGCATTCCTTCTTTCAGGAAACGTGAAGGGGTGCCAATGGTGTTCCGGGCAACAGTAATCTGATCGAATGTCTCGGAATCCATCATAACAAAATCATCACCGTCACGATAGAGGTACTGGTACTGCTTTCTTTCGGTAACGATAAGATCGACCGACTCGCTCGCGCTGAAGCGGTACTCGACATTGCGTCCTGTTTTCAGGTTTTTCATGCCTGCCTGGTAAAACGCACGCAGGTTACCGGGTGTTCGGTGTACCAGGCTTTCTATTCGATGAGGCTCTCCGCGAAAACGTATAATCGAGCCTTTCGATGCATTGCTGATTGATGTCATATGAAACGTAACTATGCAAAAATTCTGTGCGTGACTTCCTGCCCTTCGGCGGAGTGTTTAATATAATACAGCGCAATGTGATTAACAATCGCTGCACTTGAGCGTTTCAAATTCCCTCAGAAAGCAGGACAGTCACCCCCCCCGGTGCAGGAATTCGCCATACGATGCTTTAAGGCAGAGACAGAAAAACCGATTGCATGTTTGAAACAGACTGGTTACATTAATTTTAATGTAGTTTACAGTTAAGCTGTTGGATATCGATTTAACAACAAAATTATCTATCCTATGTCTAAAGCCGAGTTAGTTGAAAAGATTGCATCCCAGGCAGGGTTAACCAAAGCCGATGCGGAGAGGGCTGTCAACGCCTTTGTGAATGTTGTTGCATCCGGCCTGAAAGCTGGTGATGATATCACGCTTGTAGGTTTCGGGACATTTTCCACAGGTGAAAGAGCAGCACGACAGGGCCGGAACCCCCAGACAGGCGAGACCATTTCCATCGCAGCGAAAAAAGTCGTTAAGTTCAAGCCAGGCAAGGCGTTGAGAGAAGAGGTGGCCTGAGCAGTCCTTTTGTCTATGTAAACCATCTTTTTTCTGTTTTTTCAAGTCCATCCGGCATTTGCCCGATGGGCTTTTTTTATAACAATGCATCTGATTTCATGACAACAAAAGTAGTGCTTGATTTTGAAAAGCCGCTGGTAGAGCTTGAGGAAAAGCTTTATGAGATGCGGGTGTGTTTGAAGAAAAGTTCAGGTGAGCATAACCTTGCTGAAACGGAAAGTCTGAATCGGGAGATAGAGGTTCTCGAATCAAAAGTCGATGCCCTCAGGCATTCGATCTACCAGAACCTGACGAGATGGCAGAAGGTACAGCTTGCCCGTCATCCTGAAAGGCCTTATACCCTGGATTACATTTATATGATGATGCAGGACTTCGTTGAACTTGCCGGTGACAGGCATTACCGGGATGACAAGGCTATTGTTGGCGGTTTTGCCAGAATAGAGGACCGGAAATCGGGTTTCGAACAGACTATAATGGTGATAGGGCACCAGAAGGGAAGGGATACGAAATCCAATCTGTACAGGAATTTCGGTATGGCTCAGCCTGAAGGGTACCGTAAAGCTCTCCGGCTTATGAAGCTTGCTGAAAAATTCAACAAACCGGTCGTTACCCTGATCGATACTCCCGGGGCGTTTCCCGGTATAGAGGCTGAAGAGCTGGGGCAGGCAGAGGCTATTGCCCGTAATCTTTTTGAGATGGCGGGGCTTCGTGTTCCGGTTATCTGTGTTATCATCGGTGAAGGAGCAAGCGGAGGAGCGATCGGTATCGGGCTGGGAGACCGTATACTGATGGCTGAGAACGCATGGTATTCGGTTATTTCGCCTGAAAGCTGCTCATCGATTCTCTGGCGCAGCTGGAAGTTCAAGGAACAGGCAGCCGAAGCGTTAAAGCTGACGGCCGATGATCTCCTGGGGCAGAAAATAATTGACAGGATTATCCCTGAGCCGCTTGGCGGCGCGCACCATGAGCCTGATACTATGGCGGCCACAGTAAAATCAGTGCTTATTGAGGAACTGCGTGCCCTGCTGGACAAAAACCCTGATGATCTTGTCAACGAAAGAATAGACAAGTTTGCCAGAATGGGGGTATGGAATGAAGAAGGGCAGGAATAAAGTCAAAAGGTAAAATTCAAAAGTCAAAGGAGGAGCGGTAATTCAGGACGCTCACGTCAGTGCATCAAAGAGTATTGCTGACTTACAATAAAGCAAAAAGCCGGCTCGAAGCCGGCTTTTTGCTTTTTGTCCTGATCATAGATCATTACTTGATCGTCCAGGTGCTTGGGCCTGTGAGAAGTTCCTCGAGGGTACCTTCGCCGCCGGCCTGTGCCTGGGCTATTTGTGCATCGAGAGCCTCTTCGTACGTGAAGCGGTCCTCGACATAAAAGATGCCTATCGGCCTTGGAAGATAGTCTTCCTTGGTGTCAGGATCGTCAAAGAAGTCGGCGAGAATATTTGCTTTCAGCTTGTCTTTCTCGTCGTGTATCCAGAGATCGTCTTTGGAAACCGATGAGTCACTGAGGTCGACGACAAGCGGCGTGAAGCCGTCAAGCTTGATTCCCTTGTTGCCGTCTTTACCGAAAACAAGCGGCTTGCCCTGCTCGAGGTAGACGGTCGTATCAGCTCTCCTTTCCCTGTCGGTAAAGACAGCAAAAGCACCATCGTTGTAGATCGGGCAGTTCTGGTAGATCTCGACAACGGAAGTTCCGCTGTGTTGTGCGGCACGTTTGAACACCTCTCGCATGAACTTTCCATCCCTGTCAAGGACCCTTGCGACGAAGGTTCCTCCGGATCCAAGCGTCAGTGCAAGTGTGTTCATCGGGTAGTCAACCACACCGTCAGGCGAGGTGACGGTTCTCAGCCCGACCTTTGAAGTTGGCGAGTACTGTCCCTTGGTGAGACCGTAGATCTCGTTGTTGAACAGTATGACATTCATATCGAGGTTTCTTCTGATCGTATGGATATAGTGGTTGCCGCCGATGGAGAGCGCATCACCGTCACCGGTAGCTATCCAGACGCTCAGGTCAGGCCGTGCGGCTTTCAGCCCCGATCCGATTGCCATCGCCCTGCCGTGAATACCGTGAACGCCATAGGTCGCCACGTAGTAAGGCAGTCGTGAAGAGCAGCCGATTCCGGAGACAAAAACCACCTCTTCAGTCTTGAGTTCAAGATCCGCCATGGCGTTTTTCAGCTGCTGAAGCGCAGCATGGTCGCCACAGCCCGGACACCATTTGACTTCCTGGCTCGACGTGAAATCCTGGGCCGTTATCTGTTTTTTTGTATCGGTCATGATTTAAAGCTCCTTTAAGATATCTGTGATTTTTTCTTCGATTTCCATCTCGTTGAACGGGAGCCCC